>NZ_VKHS01000067.1 GCF_014141525.1 Streptomyces calidiresistens | reverse complement strand
GTCCCCGCCCCATCCGTGACCCGGCCGCCCGCGACGGCGGCCCGGGGCCCGTGCGTCGCCCCTTCCCCTCGGGTTGGTGGCGTCCCCGGGGTCCCGACCGCCGCCGCGGGCGGCCGGACCCGCACCCGCACCCGCACCCGCATACTGGTCCGATGGCAGCACGACGCGGCGGACCCGGTGGCCGAGGCCGGCGGGGGAGCGCCCCCGGGGACCCCACCGACCCGAGGGGGAGGGGCGCCGCCGGGGCCCCTCCCACCGGCGATCCCACCGCCCGGGTGGCCGGGGGCCTCGCCGTCCTGGTCCCCGACCCCGACCATCCCGGCGCCCGCGAACTGCGGGTGGACGGCGCGCCGCAGTCCCACGTCGACCCCCACGACCCCCTGCGGCTGGTCTTCTCCTACCAGCGGCGGCTCGGCCACGTCATCGACCTGGCGGCACCGCCCGGTCGCCCCCTGGACGCCGTGCACCTGGGCGGCGGCGCCCTCACCCTGCCCCGCTACCTCGCCGCCACCCGCCCCCGGTCCGTCCAGCAGGTGGCCGAGCCGGACGTCCGGTTGACCGAGTTCGTCCGCGAGCACCTGCCCCTGCCCCGGGGCGCCCGGATCCGCGTCCGCGCCCTGGACGCCCGGGAACTGCTGGAGCGGCTCCCCGGGGACTCCGCCGATCTCGTCGTCGCGGACGTCTTCGCCGGTGCCCGCACCCCCGCCCACTGCACCGGCGTGGAGTTCGTGGACGCCGCCCGCCGGGTGCTGCGCCCCACCGGCATCCTGGCCGTCAACGTCACGGACGGCCCGCCGCTGACCCACCTCCGGGCCCGGACGGCGGCCCTGACCGACCGTTTCGCCGAGGTCTGCCTGGCCGCCGAACCGGCGGTGCTGCGCGGCCGACGGTTCGGCAACGCCGTGCTGGCGGCGTCCGACGCGCCCCTGCCCGTGGCGGAGTTGTCCCGGCGCAACGCGGCCGGCCCCTCCACCGCCCGGCTGCTGGCCGGCGCGGAACTGCGGGACTTCCTGGCCGGGGCCCGCCCGCTGACCGACGCCGACGCCGCCGCCTCCCCGGCCCCGCCGGCGGGCACCTTCGACTGACCGGCGGCCCCGGGCGGCCCCGGGGCGGCCCCGGGGCGGGATGCCCGCCGGCTCACTCCTCGTGCAGGTCGATCCGGGGCGGGTGACCGTTCCAGACGCAGAACACCGACAGCGAGCGGGAGGAGTCGGAGAAGGTCACCCGGATCCACACCTCGTGCGACCAGGTCTGCATCTCCCACCCCGGCTCGGGGGTGGCGGAGACCAACTCGCAGGTGTGGGGGTGCAGATCGAAGACGACCCGGCCGCCGTCGGTCTTCACCGAGTGCACCGATCCGTGATCCGCCCGCTCCGCGTCGGACCCCCCGTCGCCCCCGTCGCCGTCCCGGTCGGGGCCGGGGGAGCGCTCGGCGTGCGAGGCACCCGTGGCGCCGTTCGCACCGCCGCCTCCCCGCGATTCCTCCCCCTCGCCGTCACCGTGGTCCCCGTCCTCCCCGGGATCTCCCCCCTCCTCCTCGTCGGACGGATCCGGTGAGGCATCGGCGGAGGGTTTGGGACGATGGGTGGACGAGGCGTCGGGATGGTCGTCGCCGGCCTCCTGCCAGCGCGGTGGATCGGTCACCCGGGCCGCCTGCGGCGGATCGTAGACCGTCCCCCGGAGCACGGAACCCACCCCCCACCACGTGAGGGTCACGGCCAGGGCCGTGCTGACCACCCACGCGGCGGTGTGCACCAGATGACGTTGCATCCACATCACTCTAATGGCGTACGGTGCCGCGCATGGCACATGTGCTTGTGGTCGAGGACGATCCCTTCGTCCGCTCCGCTCTCATCCGGCATCTGACCGATGCCTCCCACACCGTCCGCAGCGTCGGCACCGCCCTGGAGGCGCTGCGCGAGGTGGCCCAACTCGAATTCGATCTGGTGATCCTGGATCTCGGCCTCCCCGACCTCGACGGTTCCGAGGCGTTGAAGATGCTGCGCGGGATCACGAACATCCCGGTCATCATCGCCACCGCCCGGGACGACGAGGCCGAGATCATCCGGCTGCTCAACGCCGGCGCCGACGACTACCTGGTCAAACCCTTCTCCGTGGACCACCTCTCCGCCCGCATGGCGGCGGTCCTGCGGCGCGCCGGGGCCGGCGGCCCGGCCGCCCCCCGCGACGGCGTGGTGCGGGTGGGCGGCCTCATGGTCGATCCGCAACGCCGTCGGGCCCAGTTGGACGGAACGCAACTGGACCTGACCCGACGCGAGTTCGACCTGCTGGCCTTCCTCGCCCAGCGCCCCGGCGTGGTGGTCTCCCGCAAGGAACTCCTCTCGGAGGTCTGGCGCCAGTCCTACGGCGACGACCAGACCATCGACGTCCACCTCTCCTGGCTGCGCCGCAAGCTCGGGGAGACCGCCGCACGACCCCGTTACCTGCACACCCTGCGCGGGGTCGGGGTCAAGCTGGAGCCGCCCGCCGGCGCCGGCCCGGAGCCCGCCGCACCGCCCCCCGATCGGGGACGTTCCGCATGAGATGGGCCCTGGTGCGCATCGCGCTCGCCGTCACCTCCATGGTCGTCGTCGCCTTCGCGGTGCCGCTCGGCATGGTCATCCAGCAGATGGCCAACGACCGGGCGCTGAGCAACGCCGAACGCCAGGCCGCCGCCATCGGGCCGGCCCTGGCCATCACCTCCGACCGCGACCAGCTCGAACGCGCGGTGGCCAGCACCGAGGCGGGAGCCGGGCGGCGCATCGCCCTGCACCTGCCGGAGGAGTGGTCGGAGAACCCCGGCATCATCGGCGGCTCCCGGGTCACGGAGGCCGACATCGCCGCCACCGTCCGCGACGGCCGCGCCGTCTCGCTGTCGGTGGAGGGCGGCGTGGCGCTGCTCCAGCCGATCGCCGTGGAGGGCGGCCTGATCGCCGTCGTCGAGGTCTTCGTGCCCAACGGCGAACTCTCCACCGGCGTGGTCACCGCCTGGTTGGTCCTGGCCGCCGTCGGACTGGCCCTGATCATCGGATCGGTCGCCGTCGCGGACCGCCTGGGCCGGCGCATGGTGCGTCCCGCCGAGGACCTGGCCGCCGCCGCCCGCCGGCTGGGGGAGGGCCGGCTGGGGGTGCGCGTCCCCGAACAGGGACCGGACGAACTGCGCCTGGCGGCCTCCGCCTTCAACGCCATGGCCCGACAGGTCGCCGGGCTTCTCGCCGGCGAACGGGAGATGGCCGCCGACCTGTCGCACCGCCTGCGCACCCCGCTGACCGTGCTGCGGCTCAACGCCGCCTCGCTCGGCGAGGGAACCGCCGCCGAACAGACCCGCCAGGCCGTCGACCAGCTCGAACGCGAGGTCGACGCCATCATCGAGACCGCCCGCGAACACCGCACCGCCCTGCCGGAGGGGCGGGGCGCCGTACCGGTGGAGGACACCGACATCGCCGAGGTGATCCGCGAGCGGATGGACTTCTGGTCGGCCCTGGCCGAGGACGAGGGCCGCGAGGTCCGCACCGCGGGGCTGGACGAACCCGCCCGGGTGCCGGTGCCCCGCGCCGAACTGGTCGCCGCCCTCGACGCGATGCTCGGCAACATCTTCCGCCACACCCCCGAGGGCACCGCCTTCGCGGTGGACGTGCACAGCGGGGACGGCAGCAACTCGGTGATCGTGCTGGTCTCCGACGCCGGCCCCGGCATCCCGGACCCCGACGCCGCGCTCGCCCGGGGCCACGGGGACGGCGGCCCCGGCTCCACCGGCCTCGGCCTGGACATCGTGCGGAGGGTCGCGGAGTCCACCGGCGGTGACGTGCGGATCGGGCAGTCGGTGCTCGGTGGCGCGGAGATCCGGGTGTGGCTCTCCCGCGACGGCCGGGCGGCCGGCCGCGACGGGGGCCGGCACCGCGCGGTCCGTCGTCGCGCCCGGGCCTGACGCCGCCGACACCTGCCCGACACCTGCCCGGCCCCGGGCCGCGCCGGCGGCGGCGAGGGCGGGCAGTGGGGCCGGCGGGAACCACGAAGGGCCGTGCCCGGCGGGGAGCGTGCCCCGAACACGCCGGTGGCCCGCCCGCGCCCCCCGAAGGGGCACGGGCGGGCCACCGGCGGCTCCCGCACCGCCGCGGGGCGCGCCGTCACGCCGTCCGCTCCCGTGAGCGTTCACGGGAGCGCGTTCGGCCGCGGATCACTCCCGGATCACTCCCGGATCACTCCGGAGCCGGCAGCTCCCCGGTGGCGATCGCCTTCGCGTACCAGCGGGCGCTGGTCTTCGGCGTGCGCTGGAGGGTGTCGAAGTCCACGTGCACCATGCCGAACCGCTTGCTGTACCCGTAGGCCCACTCGAAGTTGTCCAGCAGCGACCACAGGAAGTAGCCGCGGACGTCCGCGCCCTGCTCCATCGCCGCGTGCACGGCGGTGAGGTGGTCGTGCAGGTACTCGACGCGGTCGGGGTCGTGGACCGCGCCCGAGGCGTCCGGCTTGTCGTCGAACGCGGCGCCGTTCTCGGTGATGTACAGCGGCACGCCCGGCGCCTCGCGGTGGAAGCGCAGCAGCAGCTCGGTCAGACCGGTGGCGTCGATCGGCCACCCCATCTCGGTCTTCTTGCCGGGCTGCTCCAGGAACTCCACGTCCTCGGAGCCCACCCACGGGGAGTGCGCGGAGACGCCGTGGCCGTCGTTCTTCGCGTTGGCCGAGCCGGGCTCGGAGGCGGAGACCAGCACCGGGTTGTAGTAGTTGATGCCGATGAAGTCCAGCGGCTGGTTGATGGTGGCCTCGTCGCCGTCGCGGACGAAGGACCAGTCGCTGACCCGGGCGGTGTCCCGGCGCAGGTCCTCGGGGTAGGTGCCGTCCAGCAGCGGGCCGGTGAAGATCCGGTTCTGCAGGGCGTCGATGCGGCGGGCCGCGTCGAGGTCGGCCTCGGAGTCGCTCGCGGAGCGCACCACCGCCGGGTTGAGGGTGATGGAGCACTGGGCGTCGCGCGGCAGGACGCCGCGCAGCGCCTGCACGGCCAGGCCGTGGCCGAGGTTGAGGTGGTGCGCGGCGCGCAGCACGGACTCCGGCTCGGTGCGCCCCGGGGCGTGCACGCCGGAGCCGTAGCCCAGGTACGCGCTGCACCACGGCTCGTTGAGGGTGGTCCACATGCCCACCCGGTCGCCCAGCGCCTCGCCGGCGAGGCGGGCGTACTCGGCGAAGCGCTCGGCGGTCTCCCGCGCGGGCCAGCCGCCGGCGTCCTCGAGCTCCTGGGGGAGGTCCCAGTGGTAGAGGGTCGCCACGGGGGTGATGCCGCGCTCCAGCAGGCCGTCGACCAGGCGACGGTAGAAGTCCAGGCCGGCCTGGACGGCGGGACCGCGACCGGTGGGCTGGACCCGGGTCCACGCGATCGAGAAGCGGTAGGCGCGCAGGCCCAACTCGCTCATCAGATCGATGTCCTCCTGCCACCGGTGGTAGTGGTCGCAGGCGACGTCACCGGTGTCGCCGGCGAGCACCTTGCCCGGGGTGTGGCTGAAGGTGTCCCAGATGGAGGGGGTCCGCCCGCCCTCCCGCGCGCCGCCCTCGATCTGGTACGAGGCGGTCGCCGATCCCCACAGGAAGTCGGAGGGGAAGGTGATCCGGTTGCTCTCTGTCATGGAAGCGCTCCCATGCGTAGTGTGCGAAGGGTGTGGTGGTGCGGGTCGGTGCACGGGATTCGCCCCGGTCCGGCCGGTCCCCCTCCGGTCGGACGCGCGGCTCGTGCGGGCGGCGCCGGTGGGACCCCGGCCCCGGGCCCCGGCACTCGCGTGCCGGGACCCCGGCCCCGGGAGCGACGGGTCGGGCACGGGTGCCGGTCGTCCACCGGCACCCGTGCTCAGCCCTTGATCGCGCCGTGCATGATGCCGCCCACGATCTGCTTGCCGAAGATGGCGAAGACGATCAGCAGGGGCAACGTGCCCAGCAGGGCGCCCGCCATGATCACGCCCTGGTCCGGCACGTAGCCGCGTCCCAGGCCGGTGAGGGCCACCTGAACCGTCGGGTTCTGCTGGGTCAGCGCGATGATCGGCCAGAAGAACTCGTTCCAGGCCATCACGAAGGTCAGCATTCCCAGCACCGCCATGGCGGGGCGGGCGACGGGGAAGACCACGTGCCAGACCACGCGCAGGCTGTTCGCGCCGTCCACCCGGGCGGCCTCCACCAGCTCGGTGGGCAGGGCCTGCACCAGGTACTGCCGCATGAAGAACACGCCGAAGGCGCTCACCATCATCGGCAGGATGACCGCCTGGAGCCGGTCGGTCCACTGGAGTTCGGCGATCGCCATGTACAACGGGACGACGCTCAGCTGCGGCGGCACCATCATGGTGCCGATCACCAGCATGAGCAGCACGTTCTTCGCCCGGAACTGCAGCTTGGCGAAGGCGAACCCCGCCAGGGTGGCGAACAGCACCGTGCTGAGCGTGATGGTTCCCGCGACGAAGACCGTGTTGATCAGCGCCGTGCCCATGTTGGCGGTGTTCCACGCCTGGTCCAGGTTGTTCCACAGGTCGTCGCCGAACCAGAACGGCGGCGGGGTCTGGGCGAGCCTGGTGTTGGTGGAGGAGGCCGCGAACATCGTCCACACCAGCGGGAACAGCGACCCGATGGTGAAGATGATCAGGATGACGTAGGTCAGCCAACCGGCGTGCATCTGCCGGCCGGCGCCACCGGCCCTGATGCGCCGGCGGCGGGACGGGGCACCCCCGTCGGGGGTGTCCGGCCGGGCGGCCGGGGCGGAACCGGGCGGCCGGGTGGCCGTCTCGGAGGAGATGCTCATGGCTCACGCCCCCTTGCTGCCGGTCGATCGGCCGATCAACCGGGCGAAGAACCAGTAGACCAACCCGATGATGATCAGGAGCAGGAACATCGACCAGGCGATCGCCGAGGCGCGGCCGAGGTTGAAGTTCGTCCAACCCATCTCGTACAGGTACAGGCCCAGCGTCTGGTACTGGTTGTCGGCGCCACCGCTGGTACCGCTGCCGAAGAGCAGGGGCTCACCGAACAACTGGGTGGCACCGATGGTGGAGACCACCACGGTGAACAGGATCGTGGGGCGCAGGGCCGGGATGGTGACGTGGATGAACTGCTGCCACCGGGAGGCCCCGTCGATCGACGCCGACTCGTAGAGGTCCTTGGGCACGGCCTGCATGGCCGCCAGGTAGATCAGGGTGTTGTAGCCGGTCCACCGCCAGATGACGATGGTCGAGACCGCGATCTTCGCGGTCCACGAACCGGCCTCCCACTCGATGTTGTCCACACCGAACAGGCCCAGGAACCAGTTGATCATGCCGTAGTCGCGACCGTAGAGCATCGCGAACACCAGCGTCGCCGCCGCCACCGACGTGGCGTACGGCGTCAACATCGCCACCCGGAACATCATGCTGTTGCGCAGCTTGTAGTTCAGCAGGTGGGCCAGGCCCAGGGCCATGAGCAACTGCGGAACCGTGGCGATCACGCCGATGATGAAGGTGTTCCACAGCGCGTTCCAGAAGAACTCGTCGCCCAGCAGGCGGGTGAAGTTGTAGAACCCCACCCACTCCATGTCCGTCGGCGAGTGCAGCGAGACGCGGTGCAGCGACGCCCACCCGGTGAACAACAGCGGGAAGAGGCCGAACGCGGCGAAGAAGAGGAAGAACGGTGCGATGAAGCCGTAGGGGCTGAACTTGGTGTCCAGCCGGTAGCGCAGCGACCGGCGGCGGAGCTTCTTCTCCTCGGGGGTGAGCGGGGGCTCACCGCCGCGCTGCGGGCGCGGGGCCGCGCCCCCCTTCGCGGGGGGCGCGGCACTGTGCTGTTCCGTTGCCATGGATGACTTTCCGGATTCGGGGTCAGTCCGCGAGGGCGTTGTCGACGGCCCGGACGGTGGCCTCCCACGCCTCATCGGGGTCGGCGCCCTGCTCCACCCGCAGCACGCCGTTGGAGAAGCCCTCCTGGATCACCTGGTCGCGCGGACCGACGATCAGGGTCGGGATGTCGGCCGCGGCGGCGGTGAACAGCTCACCGATCGGGGCGTCCCCGAAGTAGCTGTTGGTGGCGCTCTGCACGACCTCCGACTCCTGGGCCTCGGCGGAGCTGGGGAAGCTGCCCCGCTCGGCGAAGAGCTTGGCCTGCTGCTCCGGCGCGGTCAACCAGGTGATCAGCTTGATGGCCTCCTCCTTGTTCTGGGAGGCCTCGGTCACGCCCAGGAAGGAACCGCCCCAGTTGGCCGGACGCGGCGCGGCGGCCACGTCCCAGGCACCCTCGCCCTCACCGCCGGACTTGTCCTCGATGTAGCCGAGCATCCAGGCCGGGCAGGAAAGGGTGGCGAAGTCACCGTTGGCCATGCCCTGGTCCCACTCGGTGGAGAACAGGTCGTGGCGGGCGGTCAGCCCCTCCTCGGCGGCCTGGACGGCCATGTCCCAGGCGGTCCGCACGGCCTCGCTGTCCTCGTAGATCGTCTCGCCGGCCTCGTTGTAGTACCGCTCGGCGTAGCTGTTGGCGATCGCGCTGAACATGCCGGAGCCGGAGTCGACCCACTTGGCGTCACCGGTGAAGTTCTCCTGGAACTCCTTGCCGGCGTCGATGTAGGCCTGCCAGTCGCCCTCCCACAGCGCCCCGACCTCGTCGCGGTCGGTCGGCAGGCCGGCCTCCTCGAAGAGGTCCGTGCGGTAGCAGATGCTCATCGGGCCGATGTCGGTGCCCAGGCCGACCACCCGACCGTCCGCACCGGTGGCCTGGTCGACCTTCCAGGGCAGGAAGTGCCCGAGGTCCACACCCTCGGCCTCGCTCAGGTCCACGAAGTAGCGGCCGAGGTCGTTGGCGATCTCGTTGATGTTCGCGACCTCGATGGCCTGGATGTCGTTCAGGCCGCTGCCGGTGGGCAGGCGGGTCAGCAGCGCGGGGTAGTAGTCCTCACTGCGCTGGGTGGAGTTCTGCTCGATGGTGACGTGCGGGTTGGCCTCCATGTACTCGTCGTACAGGCCGGCCTCCTCCAGGCCGAACTGGCCGAAGACGCCGATCGACAGGGTGACGGGCTCCGGGTCGCCGTCGGCGCTGCCGCCGCCACCGGTGCCGTTGTCGTCGTCGTTGCCGTTGCCACCGCAGGCGGCCAGCAGGCCGACCCCGAGGGTCACGGCAAGGCAGGTCCGGAGGGTCCTACCGGTGGTGCCGCGGGTGCCGCGCGGCGTTCTGGCGGTGTTGCGCATGTGGTCGTCCTCCTGGCGCACTGACGTTGCCTCTCCCGGTCGCTCTGCGGCGCGTGGGGGTGAACGGACCCGGGGCTCGGAACGTATGGGTTGTGTAGGGTTTCAGGTGGATGGGAGCGCTCCCAAACTTGATGAAGTGAAGAGTTCCCGGTCTGGGGGCGAGTGTCAAGGCATCCGGCTGGACGGAGTCGATTCCGTGATGTAGTTGGATCCCGGGGCGACAACAGGAGGAATCCGATGGCAGTCGGAAGACGAGGATTGGGAAGAGATGGAAGACCGACACTGGAACAGGTGGCGGCCCGCGCCGGAGTGGGGCGCGGTACCGTCTCGCGGGTGATCAACGGATCACCCCGGGTCAGCGACCGCACCCGCGCCGCGGTCGAGGCGGCCATCGCGGATCTGGGCTACGTGCCGCACCGCGCCGCCCGCGCGCTCGCGGCCAACCGCACCGACGCCATCGCGCTGGTGGTGCCCGAGCCGGAGGCCCGGCTCTTCGCGGAACCCTACTTCTCCGCGATCATCCGCGGGGTCAGCGCCGAACTGGCCGACACCGACTACCAGCTGCTGCTCACCCTCAGCCGCACCCCCAAGGAGCGGCAGCGCTTCGCCCAGTACGCGGCGGGCAACCGGGTGGACGGCGTGCTGCTGGTCTCCGTGCACGGCGAGGACCCGCTGCCCGAACTGCTCGGCCAACTCGGCATCCCCGCCGTGATGAACGGCCGCCGGTCCGCCGACGAGCCCTTCCCGCACGTGGACTGCGACAACGTGGCCGGCGCCCAACTCGCCGTCGAGCACCTGCTGGGACGCGGCCGTCGGACGGTCGCCACCATCACCGGCCCGCTCGACATGTACGCCGCCTGGTGCCGCCTGGCCGGCTACCGCGAGGCGCTGGAGGCCGCCGGCCACGAGTACGACGACAGCCTGGTGTGGCGCGGCGACTTCACCGAGGAGAGCGGCTACCTGGGCATGCGCGAGCTGCTGGACCGCCGCCCGGACATCGACGCGGTCTTCTGCGCCTCCGACCTCATGGCGGCGGGCGCCCGCCGCGCGCTGCGCGAGGCCGGACGCTCGGTCCCCGGTGACGTGGCCCTGGTCGGCTTCGACGACTCGGCCATCGCCCGGCACATGGACCCGCCGCTCACCAGCGTCCGCCAGCCCATCGAGGGGATGGGGCGCGCGATGGCCCGGGCGCTGCTCGCGGAGATCAACGACGGCATGCCGATCCACCCGCAGCAGATCCTGCCCACCGAATTGGTGCGGCGCGGCTCCTCCTGAGGGTCCCGGGGCCCGACGGCCCCCGCCGGCAACGCCGTTCCGCCGGTCGTCACCGGTCGGTCGTTCGCCCGCCGACGCACCGCCCCCGCCGCGCTCCCGCCGCGCGGCACGGGCGGCTCGGCCGACCCGACAACGGCGCCCTGTGCCTCGGTACCCGGGTACCCGTCCTCGACGGGCCCGGGGCCGCGGCGTGCCCACAGGGCCCCCACGGGGCCCGTCGTGGGGGCCGCGTCCCGCCGTCCCGCCCGCGCCGATCGGCCCGACGGAGACCCTGCCGGGGCCGGCTGCACCGCCGGGTCGTCCGCGCCGCGGCCTCCCCGCGCCCCCGGGGACTCCTCGGGTCGCGCCCCCACGCCCCCTCCGGGGCCGGGACCGCGGGAGGCCGCCGTCGAAGAAAAACCCCTGAAAACCGTGCCGCGTGAAACCACCCGGGCGATCTTCGAAAAGGATCCACGAAGGCCGCCCGGGGCGGTCTCCTTTGCGTCGTTCCGGGACTCCCCGCTGTCCGCTTCCGTGAGTTTTTCTCTGTTTGTGACGGCCACTCCGTGCGCCCCGGAGCGCACGGAGGGTTTCAAGAGGTGAACGCATGACGCCCGCCGCGCTCCCCGACGCCTTCGACTCCGGATCCCATCGTCACCGCCCGTGCAGCACCGGTGGCGGAGCACCCTGTTCACTTGCCGTGACGCTTTGGTCACCATTCGGATGGTGTCATGGGCGACCGCACACCGGTACGGCTCCCCGCGCACACGGGGATGGTTCCGGCGGAGTGAGCTCCCCGGGTTCGGTCAGAGGGCGTAGGGGTCCTCGCCGATGGAGTCGGCGACACGATCCAGCGACTCCCGAAGAGCGGGGGGAGCCCCCGGTATGACCCTTCCCCGCCGGATGGTGGTCTCCAGTACGCTCAGGGTGATGGTGGAGGCCATCTCCCCGGCCTCGGGGGCGAGGAAGTTCGCGACCTC
This sequence comes from Streptomyces calidiresistens, assembly GCF_014141525.1. GTDB lineage: Bacteria > Actinomycetota > Actinomycetes > Streptomycetales > Streptomycetaceae > Streptomyces > Streptomyces calidiresistens. The sequence goes on along the minus strand of NZ_VKHS01000067.1, from coordinate 1,291 downwards.
CTCCGCCTCGCGCCATGCGCCCAAGTCGAGGAAGCAGGCAAGCAGTCGAACGGCGGCGACGTTCCGGTAGCCCACCGGTTCACCGCTCGGTGCGTGGGTGACGCGTTGCAGAAGGGGAACGGCTTTCTCCCACCTTCCCGATTCCTGTAGGGACCGCCCCTCCTGTCGGTCGAGCTCGTCCTCCGAGATCCACCACGACCACGGTGGGGCCGCGTCCGGGGGATCGTCCTGCAGCAGTGAGCGAGCCCGTCGAAAGCTTCGGGCGGCCTCCTCGTGGCGCCCTGTCCCGGCCAGGCCCTGGCCCTCCCGGGCCCGGAAGATCGCCTCCACCCGTGGGGACAGCTCACGGGACTCCAACACGGAACGGGAGATCGCCAGTTCCTCCCGGTGGCGTCCCACCCACCCGGCGACCATGCCCATGTTCTGGAGGATGAGGAGTTCGATCGAATCGTCCCCGGCCAGTCGCGAAAGGAACAACGCCTCCTGGTTGAACCGACGGGCGGCGGGGAGGTTCTCCGCGTTGAACAGAGCCCATCCCGCGATTTCTGCCAACTCCGCTGCGGCAGAGCGGATATCCCGCTCGTATCGCGCTTCGTAGCCGCCTTCCCCGAGGCGTCGATGGACCGCTTTGAAGGCGCGGGTGGCCATGTCCGCGATGGGGAGGCCGTTGAGTTCGTGGTCCAGGAGGATCAACCGACGCGAGGTCTCCCGGATCGCGCGGACGTAATCGTCGCCGGCGGGAGCGCCGTCCGCTGCTGCCAGCCGTGACAGGGGCAGGGAGGCTACTCGGGGGCTCGTCTCCGACGCGCTCCCCACTTCCCATGGGCGAGGTGCCAGCCGCAGCATGTGGCCGGGAATGCGCAGGGCGTCGGCGATCTGCTCGATCTTCGACAGTGTCGAGATCGTCCCCTCTCCACGTGCCAGTTGGCAGACGCGGGAGGATTTGATGTCGCACGCTTCCGCGATCTGGTTGAAGCTGATACCCGCCCACTTGCGGAGGAGGAAGAACAGCCTTCCGAAATCCTGCGCGGCGAGGGCTTCCCGCACGTCATCCCGTTTCAACAGGTGTGGAGGGACGGCGGTCGATGTTCTCATGTCACTTCCCCCGAGATCCTCACGCTTCACTCGTCCGGTTCACCCATCATGGGTGGCCCACGGTGGGATAACGCCCGGGATTCCGGTGCGGCATCCTCATCGCCATGATTACTCGTCGTGATGAGAAGGATACGCTTTCTCTTCCGGTCCCGGGGGCGGTCGTTCGTGACGTCCGCCGGGGGCTGTCTCTTATACA
>NZ_VKHS01000669.1 GCF_014141525.1 Streptomyces calidiresistens | reverse complement strand
CCGACACCCCGCCGCGGGAGCCCTCGACCACCCCCCGGGGCACCGCCTCAGTCCGTCGGTACCCGGTGCAGTCGGGCGGCCGGCACCAGTTCCCGTTCGATTCCCTCGGCCGCCCGCCGCAGTGCCGGCAACAGGTCGGCCCGGGCCCGTCGCGCGTCGCGTCGCCCGGCGGGCATGGCCAGGTTCACCGCCGCCACCACCCTCCCCGCCCCGTCCCGCACCGGCACCGCGATCGAACGCAGCCCTTCCTCCAACTCCTCGTTGCCCATCGCGTAGCCGTCCCGGGCCACCTCCTCCAGCAGGGCCGCCAGCCGCCCGGGGTCGGTCACGGTGTGCCGGGTCAGCGCGCGCGGTGCGAGCGTCCGCAGCGCCCGTGCCCGCCCGGCGGGGTCGCGGCCGGCCAGCAGCACCCGCCCGCTCGCGGTCGGATACGCCGGAAAGCGTGTGCCGGGACCGAGCTCCGCGTTCATGATCCGTTCGGTCGCGACCCTGGCCACGTAGCGGATCTCCGTCCCCTCCGGGCCGGCGGGAACGGTCAGCGAGGCCGACTCGCCCACCCGTCCCGCCAGCGCCACCAGGTGCGGGCGGGCGATGTCCGCCAGGGTCATGCGGGTCACGCGGGAGTGCCCCAGCCCCAGTACCCGCGGGGTGAGTCGCCACCGCCCGGCCTCCTCCACCGCGTGCCCGGTGTGGCGCAGGGAGAACAGCGCGCGCCGCACGCTCGCCCGCGGCAGACCGAGCAGCCGGGACACCGCCGCCGGCGTGGTGCCGTGCCGGCCCGTCTCCAGGGCGACGATCACGGCCGGCCCCCTGGCCAGGGATTCCACGAATCCGGCGCCCAGCCGCTCCTTGGCGGCGTGCAGGGCGGCCGCCCCCAACCACCGATCGTCACCACCGGGACCGTCGGCCCCGGGGTCGGAGCGCAACCGGTCCTCCATGGCGGCGGCGCACTCCCGCATCCGCGGCAACACGTCGGTCCGCAGCGAGTCGCCGTCGTGCCGGGCCCGGTGGGAGACCACGCTCAACGCCCCCACCGGGGGCTCCTCCGGCCAGGGCCGCAGCGGAACGGCCACCGAGACCAGCCCGGGCTCCACCCCGCCCTCCCCGGTGGGGTCGGGAAAACCGAAACCCCCCGGGTGGGGCCCGCCTGCGGTCGGTGACAGCACGGCGGCGGCCGCCGCCCGGTCCACCGGCAGCGGATCACCGGGCCGGAACCCCACCCGCACCACCCGGTGGCGCAGCGCCAGGTGTGCCAGACGTACCGAGTCGCCGTCCGGCACGCTCAGCGCGACCGTCTCGTCCACCTCCTCCGCCAGGGCGTCCGCCATGTCGCCGACCGGTCCGCTCAATCCGCGGGTGGAGGCGAGGAAGGCGTTGCCCGGCAGGGCCAGCGCGCCGGTGTGCGCGACCCGGTGGGCCTCGACCCGGAGCAGCCCCAATTCCGCCAGGGTGCCGATGGTGCGGTCCAGGGTGGAGCGGGCGATGCCCGTGGCCCGCGCCAGTTCGCCCGCGGGCACCGTCGCGGCCCGGTGCCGGGCGAGTTCCCCCAGCACGGCCAGCCCGCGCAGGAAGGGCCCGACCGTCTCGGCGGGGGAGTCGCCGGTGCCCGTCACCGCCCTCCTCCCGGGGCCCCGGGGATCGTGGTGACGGCCGTCCCACCGACGGGTCCGTCGTTGACAGCCGGTCCCGGGCGGGCGAGACTCGGCGCGCGAAGAAATGAACACCGGTTCATTGGACGAACATATCCCGGGCTCCGGGGCCGTCGCCGGCACCGGAACCGGCCTCGTGGGGAGGACCCCGGAAGATGACTGACCGGAGCCGCAACGTTCGTGACGTGTGGATCGTCGACGCGGTGCGCACCCCGAGCGGGAAATACGGCGGCGCGCTGTCCGGGCTGCGCCCCGACGACCTGGCGGCGGACGTGCTCCGGGCCCTTCTGGAGCGCACGCCCGACCTCGACCCGGCCCGCATCGACGACGTGGTCTACGGCAACGCCAACGGCGCCGGCGAGGAGAACCGCAACGTCGCCCGCATGGCCGTGCTGTTGGCCGATCTCCCGGTCACCGTCCCCGGTGTCACCGTCAACCGACTGTGCGCCTCCGGTCTGGAAGCGGTGATCCAGGCGGCACGCGCCATCGCCCTGGGGGACGCCTCCATCGCCGTGGCCGGCGGTGTGGAGTCGATGAGCCGCGCCCCCTGGGTCCTGCCCAAACCCCACCGGGCCTTCCCCGCGGGACACCAGGAGATGTTCTCCACCACCATCGGCTGGCGGATGGTCAACCGGCGGATGCGCCCGGAGTGGACCGTCCCGCTGGGCGAGGGCGCGGAACTGATCGCCGACCGACACGGCATCGACCGCGAGGCCCAGGACGCCTTCGCCCTCACCAGCCACGAGCGCGCCGTTCGCGCCTGGAAGGACGGTGCCCACGCCGCCGAGGTGATCACCCCCGGGGGCGTCGAGCTCACCCGGGACGAGACCATCCGCGAGGGCGGCACCCCCGAGGGCATGGCGGGACTCCGCCCCGTCTTCCGGACCGAGGGCGGTACCGTCACCGCGGGGAACTCCTCCCCGCTCAACGACGGCGCCGCCGCCCTGCTGCTCGCCGACGAGGAAGGGGTGCGCGCCACCGGTCGGGAACCGTTGGCCCGGATCTCCGCCTCCGCGGTCTCCGCCCTGGAGCCGCAACTCTTCGGCCTGGGGCCGGTGGAGGCGGTGGACCGCGCGCTGGAGCGGGCCGGTCGTCGCCTCGCCGACCTGACCGTGATGGAGCTCAACGAGGCCTTCGCTGCCCAGGCGCTCGGCTGCCTCGCCCACTGGCCCGACCTGGACCCCGGGCGCGTCAATCCGCGCGGCGGGGCCATCGCCATCGGCCACCCCCTCGGTGCCTCCGGGGCCCGGCTGGCGGGCACCGTGGCCCACCAGTTGGCCGCGGCCGGTGGGGGAACGGGGGTGGCCACGTTGTGTGTCGGCGTCGGGCAGGGATTGGCCCTGGTGCTGGAGCGTTGAGAGCGGGGTCCGGCCGGCGGGGCCTGCGCCGCCCCGACCCGCCC
>NZ_VKHS01000668.1 GCF_014141525.1 Streptomyces calidiresistens | reverse complement strand
CCCCACTGCCGCCCCTTCCGCGCCCCGACCTGCCCTGCGGGGACTGCGGGATCCATACCCCCGACACCCGGTGCCCCCTGTGCTCCGAGATCCGCCGGGCCGAGGCGGCGATCACCGCGGCGGTCGATGCGGCGCTGGCCCTCGCCGACACCGACGACCCCCGGGTCCTGGCGGTCGCGCGCACCGCCGTGGAGGCCCGGATGCGCGCAGACCTCCTGGCGCAACGACCCGACCCCCGCCACGCCACGGCACTGACCATGGCGCTGGCCATGCGGCTGGCGGCCGAGACACGGGCCCAGCAGGCCCGCGCCGAGGCCCTGGAGGCACTGGCGCAGTCCCCCCGGGCCGCCGCCGAGGCCCGCCAGGCGGCCGCCACCGCGCTGCGCTTCCCCACTTCGGGCGGGGGCCTGACCGCGGCCCGCGCGGAGGCCCGCAGAGCAGCCGCAGAGGCCCGCCTCGCCTGGGCCCGTGACGAGCTGGCCCACCGGATGAGCCACAGACGGGAGCGGCCCGTCGCATGACCGAGCGCACCCCAAATCCGAGGAAAGCGAACGCATGTACGAATACGCTGCGTCCGTTTCGATCACGAGGAGATCGACATGCCCATCCCTCACGACGCAACCCCGTGCTCCTCCTGCGACCGCCTCGTGCTGTGGACCACCACCGAGGCTGGCCGCCTCCTGGCGGTTGCTCCGCGACGAAGGGGCGTCGCTCGCACACCTGGCAGCGTTCGGCCGTTCCCGGCGCCCACTCGCGCCACAAGCGGCCGCTCTCGCACGCCAGGACCCCACAGCCCCACCGGGGCAGGCCGGCGCTCAACAGCCACCCGGCCGGACGGGTGATGGGGCCGGCGGCCGTGCGGCGCGTGGCCAGCCGCGCGCTCAGCCGGGCGGGGGTGGCGTACTCGGCGAGCTGGGTCAGCACGGCCCGGGTGATGCGACGGACCTCCCAGTCGGTCAACTGCGGCAGGAGATCCGCCACGGGGGCGAGGACGCGGAGGACCACCGGCGGGAACGCCGCCCCGGACACGGAACCGGGATGGGGATGTTCGTCCTTGTCCACAGCTCGGCCGCCAACCACCTGAGGACGCCTACGGCGGATCCCCCCATCCACCTGCGCCGTTTTCTCCAGTGGGTCAGTTCTGTGGTCTTCCTTGATCGCGAGGGATCCGTCAGCAGGTGCCGAACCCGATCCGTCACTAGTTGCCGAACTGGCGCCGGGTCCGGGAGTGGGGTCGGGGGAGTTTTCCCCGGGCAGACGGTGCACCTGGTAGATGTGGCGGCCGCGGTCTCCGGCACGGCGATGAACGGTGATCCATCCCGTGCTCTCCAGGTCGTCGACGTAGGTCCCGGCGGTGCGTGTGGAGACGTTCAGCAGGCGGGCGAGCTCGTGCTCGGCCACCGGCATGCGGCGGTCGCCGGCGTACGCCAGTGCGGCGTACAGCCGCACCAGGTGCAGGGGGAGGGTGTCCACCGCGGCGACGGAGACCCAGACATAGGGGTCCCCCGGGGCAGGGCGGCGAACGTGCCGTTCGGCGGTGGTGCCCCGGCCCCCGGGCAGGGTTTGGCGGGTGGTGTGCAGCCAGGGCGGGGGGCCGTCGGGGTCCGGGCGGCGCAGCTGGGTGATCGCCCGTTCGACACCGGAGACGGACGTACCGATCATCTCGGCCAGCACCGCCACGCCGGCCGTGCAGCCCTCCGGTCGCTGCGCCAGAGCGGCGATCTTGATGTAGAGCCCCACCGCGGTCTTGGAGTAGTGCGGGGAGGCGACGAGGTGCCAGGGCACGCGGACGCGCTGACGGCGCAGTCGGCCGGTGGCCGCTGCTCCGATGCGGGTGGCGTGCAACGAGGTCTCCGAGAGGGCGGGAAGTGTCAGGGGGCGACGGTGTAGAGCGCGCCGCAGGGACCGCGGCGCGGCCCGGGGCCGGTGTGGCGGTGCAGCTGTCCGCACCTCGGGCACATGGCGGTGTATTCCGTGCGTCCGGACGTGGCCACGGGAGTGGCTGCGGCCGACGGTGGCCGGCCGTACCGCGTGGTGAGCTCGGACGGCGGTAAGGGCCCGGGCTCCCCGGGAGGTCCGGTCTCGTCGAAAGCGAGTTGTTCGCTCACCGCTCAGCCTTCAACCGGGCGGGCAGCAGATCGGTGAGGATGACGGCCTGGGCCAGAGCACCGATGTCGACGCACCGCCGGGCCTGGCGGGCCAGGGCACTCGGCCGTTGTTCTCCGGGCAGATGTCCCAGGCCCGGGTCGTGGGCCACGGCCCACAGGCGCACGGCCGGCGCCATGGGGTCCGAGGGGTCGAGGCGATCGGTGCCCAGCGCCTCACGGACCGCGCCGCCGATGGTCTGCGAGAAGTCGGGGGTGGGGATTGCGGTGGGGAGTCCGTCCGTGGTTCGCAGAAGCGCGACGAGCGCCAGCGCAACGCGGGCGTAGGAGTCGGCCGACTCCCACCACGCCTGGGCGAATTCATCGCACAGGCGTTCGATGTGGGCGTGGATGTGGGCGACGGCTGCGGCCGGCGGCGGGTAGCGCCCCTCCACCAGCCGGGCGCGCAACTCCGGGGCCAGACGTCGTTGACGGTGGGTGTGCTCCATCGCCATGACCGCCGCGAGGGCCGCGGCGTACTCCTCACAGACCGTGTGACGCTCCGCCAGGTCCGTGCGGATCCTCTCTGCCCGCTCGGGCAGGTCGTCCGTCGTCTCATCCGTCATCGGTGGGTCCTTGTCGTGGTCGTGAGAGGGAACAGGAGCGGCACGCGGCCCGGTGTTCGGCGGCGGCCGCGAGCACGGAGGAGACGCAGTCGACTCCGACCCGGGTCACGGTCCGTCCGCATCGGGTCCGATAGGTGGCCCGCCTGCGCGCCAGTTCGACGCGCAGGCCGGGCAGTTGCGCGGGGGGCCAGGAGGTCACGGGCGTTCGGACATCACGGGCTCAGAACCGGTCTGCGCGCGGGGACGAAAGCGCGCGCGCCACCGCGCCCACCACCGTTCGCGGCCTTCCGCCGGAGCCGGAGGAGGCAGCGGCGAGCGCGCGAGTGCCGGGGCGGGCGGGGGT
>NZ_VKHS01000667.1 GCF_014141525.1 Streptomyces calidiresistens | reverse complement strand
GCGGGGAGGACGGGGGTCCCGCCGCGCCGGGAGCGGTGGTCGCCCGCGCCGAGGACGGGCCGGAGTGCGGCCCGCGCTCCCCGCACGTCCTGGCGGGCGGCCTGTGGCAGGCGCCGGACGGCGAGTGGTACCTGTTGGCCGCCGGCAGCGAGGAGGTGGCCCGGATCTCCGCGAGCGGTGGGGTGAGCGGCGAGGTGACCGGTCGGACCATGGTCCTGCCGGCCGAGCCGGGGGTGGAGACCGAGCTGACGGCCCTCCTGGAGGACGGCGGCGAGTTGGAGGCGCTCGGCGTCGGCCGACCCGGCTGATCCGACGGGCCCGACGGGCCGGGGCCCCGGGGCTTTCCCGCCCCCGGGGCCCCGGTGCGTCCGGAGCCGGGCCCGGGACGGGGTCGCCGCACCGACTGCTCACCCCCGCGTCGGCGAGAGTTCGCCCGCACGGTCCGGCGCGACGCGGAAGGGTACGGCACGGTGTTACCGCCTGGTACCACCCCCACCTTCCGCGTACGGGTCCTCGAAGGAGTACTGATGGAGCGCCGCACCCTTCTCCGCGCCGGCACGGCGGGCGCCGGGGCCGTCGCCCTGGCCGGAGGCCTCTGGCAGGGAGCCGCCCGGGCCGCCGCCCCCGGACCCGGCACCGCCGCCGCGGGTCCCTACGGCCCGCTGCTGCCGCCCAACGGCCTCGGTGTCGCCCTCCCCGAGGGTTTCTCCATCCGCGTGGTCGCCCGCTCGAGCCAGTGGGTGCGCGGCATCCTCTGGCACCCCGCGCCGGACGGCGGCGCGTGCTTCCCCGACGGCGACGGCTGGATCTACGTCTCCAACTCCGAGGTGCCGCTGGTCGGCGGGGCCTCGGCGCTGCGCTTCACCGCCGACGGCGTGATCGACCGGGCCTACCGCATCCTCTCCGGCACCACGCTGAACTGCGCGGGCGGCGCCACCCCGTGGCACACCTGGCTCTCCTGCGAGGAGACCTTCCGGGGGAAGGTTTTCGAGACCGACCCCTACGGCAACCGGCCGGCGGTGGCGCACGAGGCGATGGGCCGGTTCAAGCACGAGGCGGCGGCCTGCGACCCGGACCGGCGGGTGGTCTACCTGACCGAGGACGAGAGCGACGGCTGCTTCTACCGGTACGTCCCGGACACCTGGGGCGATCTGTCCCGCGGCCGGCTGGAGGTGCTGTGCGAGACCCCCGGCGGCGGGGTGCGGTGGGAGCGGGTCCCCGACCCCTCGGGTCCCGTGTTCGGCCGCCAGACCCGCAACCAGGTCTCCTCGGCGCTGCGCTTCCGCGGCGGGGAGGGCTGCCACTACCACGCCGGGGTGGCCCACTTCACCACCAAGGGTGACGACCGGGTGTGGGCGTACGACGCGGAGAACGGGTCGCTGTCCATCGCCTACGACGCGGACGGCTCCCTGGACGGGGTGGACAACATCACCGGCACCGCCGGCGGCGACCTGTACGTCGCGGAGGACGGCGGCAACATGGAGATCAACATCATCACCCCCGAAGGGGTGGTGGCGCCGATCATGCGCATCCACGGGCAGGACCGCTCGGAGATCTGCGGCCCGGCGTTCTCCCCCGACGGCAGCCGGCTCTACTTCTCCTCCCAGCGCGGCACCTCCGGGGACGCGGCCGGTCTGGGCGGCATCACCTACGAGATGTCGGGCCCCTTCCGTCGCTGACCCGTTCCCCGGGCCGGTCGCCGCCGCGGGGGCCGGCCCGGGGCCCCCGTAGCAGAAGGGGCGGAACGCGCAAGGGGGGCACGTGTGGGGTTCCGGTGCACGAGCGGCCGGGGGTCCGCTCCCGATCCGCACGCGCTACGCGCGTCAACCACCCCCCGGGGCGGGGATGTCATGTCTCGGAGGACCGGGGGCGCGACCACCCGGCCGGGACAGGGCGGCCGGGGGACCGGGCACGACCCGCCCCGCGCCCCCGGCCGTGCACGGCACGGCACAGGAGGAACCCCGGCGACGGGGAGACGAGGAGACACGCGATGCGTGAACGGACCGGACCGTCCAGACGCCGACTGTTGGGAGCGGCCGCCGCGGCCGTGGGGGGAGCCGCCGCCCTCGGAACGATCGGCGCGGGCACCGCCGGGGCCGCCGCCCCGGCGGCCGGGGCGGATCCCGGGGTGGTGGACCACCCCGATCACCCCGCCGCCCGGTACGCGGGGAGCGGTGCCGACACCGCCGAGCCGCTGAACGCCTCGGTGGGCTGCGGCCTGTCGGCGGGGAAGGGGATCTGAGGTGGCCGTCTTCGTCACCCGCGCACAGTGGGGGGCCAGGGCCCCGCGGAGTCGCAGCACCAACATCACCCCCCGGAACGGCGGGGTGACCGTGCACCACGTGGACGGGGTCCGGGTGGCCCGGGGGAGCCACACCGACTGCGCCTCGCAGGTACGCGGCATCCAGAACCACCACATGGACACCAACGGTTGGCAGGACATCGCCTACAACCACCTGGTGTGCGTGCACGGTTACGTCTTCGAGGGGCGCGGGGAGGGCATCCGGTCCGCCGCCAACGGAACCGACTCCGGCAACCAGAACTGGTACGCCGTCTGCGGCCTGGTGGGCGGGAGTTCGAGCAACTACGACACCATCACCAACGGCCTGATCGACGCCTTCCACCTGGCGATCTCCCGGCTGCGCTCGCAGGGCGGCGCGGCGAACGGGATCAACGGCCACCGCAACCACACCTCCACGGCCTGTCCGGGCAACCTGTACGCGCTGGTGACCGACGGCCGACTGGACCCGGGCCACGGCGGGGGCGGACCCACTCCCCCGCCGTGGCCGGGCGTGTACTTCCGCTACCCGCCGGTGACCTCGCACCCCTCGGTGAGCACCTGGCAGCAGCGGATGCGCGACCGCGGATGGAGCATCACCGTGGACGGACACTACGGCGCGGCCTCGCGCGAGGTGTGTCTGGCGTTCCAGCGGGAGAAGGGGCTGACCGTGGACGGCATCGTCGGTCCGGCCACCTGGGACGCGGCCTGGACCGCCCCGATCACCTGACCCGGGCGCCCCGGGCCCCGGGGCCGGGGCGGGGGCGGGGGTGTC
>NZ_VKHS01000666.1 GCF_014141525.1 Streptomyces calidiresistens | reverse complement strand
CCCTCCCGCCCCCGCCGAAGGTGCCACACAGGGGCGGCGAAGGCGTTCACGCCCCACAGATGGGCGTTGACCAACATCTCGTCGTCCCCCCGGTAGAGCGAGTTGTAGAGCGTCGTGCCGTGCGTGCGAATCTCGACGTTCGGCGTGCCGAGCAAGGGCCGGTAGTGCATGCGCGCCAGACGGCAGCGGGGCTCGATGCCGTGCCCGAACCTCTCCTCCTCGCCACGCCGCCTCACGTTCTCGCTCTCGGCGTCCCCGAGGGCGATCCGCACCGCTCACCCCTCGGCAGCCCGTTCGGTCAGCAGCTCGTTGAGCCGGGGGTAGGACTCGTGCAGGAAGATCGCCGCGTACACCAGGACGTCGATGCGCTCGCGCGCCCGGGCCATCAGGTCCACGAACGCGGAGACGGGCACGTCGGCCCGCTGGTCGTGGAGCGTGACCAACTCGGCACTGACGGCCTTGGCGGAGCGGGCCCGGCGGAGCGCCGGCCACAGGGTGTGGATGTCCTCCCCCAACGCCTCGGCCGCGAGCAGGGCGGTGGACCGGCGCGGGGTTCGGCCGAGATTCACCCACCGCTCGATGGACCCGGGGTCCACCTCGGCCCGCTCCGCGATCGTCGCACAGGTCCATCCCCCGGCCACCATGGCGGCCCGCAACCGTTCGTTCGGCACCGCGTTCTCCCTTCGTCATCAGGACACTTCGAGGGACGTTCCGCGCTCCGTCCCGAACGTCTACAAATGGGTTTCGCGGGAGGTACCTCCGTCCCCGCACCCCGTTGGATGCTCGTTCCATGAGCGACAAGACAGTCCGGGAGATCGGGTCCTTCGCCACGGACACCCGGGTCGATCGGGTCGGGAAGGTCATGGGGCACGTCGGTCCATATGTGCGGCTACGACCTCCTCGCGGAGGGCGGGAGTGGGACGCCGCCCCGGAGGACCTGCGCAGGCTGGAGCCCCACGAGAGCGGCTGAACGCCCGCCTGGCCGAGGTCAACTCCCTGAGCCGGAGCCGGTTGGGGTGACCTCGTTGCGCTGCTCACCGACGTGGATCATGGAAACCGATGAAACCCCCGGAGCGCCCCGCGTGCTGCACCAACTGGAGTGCGCCACCTGTCACGCACGGTCAGCCTGCCACGAACAGCAGGTCTCGGCGCTCGACTGGGCCTTCAACCACCTCAAGCGCCATCCCGACCACCGGGGCTACCGGGAGGTCGTGACAAAGTTCTGGCGGATGCCCCCTGGACAAGGCCGAACTCCAACAGCCCTGAAAATCCACAAACAGAGATCTCCACCCTCCCGTGGCTGCTGGTCTCGATTTTTGTGATGGAGCCCAACGGGCTCCATCACAAAAATCGAGACCAGCAGCCACGCCGGCAATTTCCGACTTCAACCCGGTGATACACCCATATCAATCCAGAGATCCTCCACGCTCGCCAGGTCGCCAGGTAGGAAAGTTCACCGTCCCACAAAATTTCAACACCCCATCCCCCACTATTCCACCGAGGAGAAACCCGACCCCATCCTGCAGCATGATAAAATTCCCAATCCCACCCCCAACCACCAAATATCTCACTCGACACATTCAATGCAACCCATGGATAATTTAGCGCAGCGGCGAACCCGCGGGAAATATTCCCCATGACCAGGCCGCCAACCAGATCAGCCTAAAAACACCATGACGCCAAGCTTCAGAAACCGCCTCATTGTGAAATTTCCCTTCGGAGGATGGCGTGCACTTCAGTGAAGTCATCTATTTCTCTCGCCGCCGACTCAAGGCATTTTTTCCTGAGCGGACTCCCACACCCCCCCTCTCCTGGAAAGTCGAACTAAATCTTCAAGTAACCACAGTAGGGCTCGAACCGGGAGCACCACTCACACCAACCGAAGCAGAATTAAAAAGGCTTCGAAAAGTTCAACGACACCTCGAAAAGGAGGTTTCCCACTTCCACGCGCCCCACCTCAGGACAGGCGAGTGGATCTACTTCGATTTGGAGATGGGGTGGGGAACATCACACGAGGACAGCACCTTGCCCGACCTTGATGATGTTCTTTTGTTTTGCGGCTCCCTGCCAGGCGACCGCACAGGTGGCCGAACCACAGTCGATCTCATGCTATGTGGTTCAACTGAACACCTCCTGGAAAGAACCGCAACAGTCGGGCGCATGGGATCTGGTTCAAAATGGCTGTATCACCTAATCCACAAGATCAACGACAGGGACAGGGCTGGAGACACCGGAATCCCGGAAGAACTCACCCTTCGAGCACTCTCCACGTCCAGGATCAACCGTCCTGAACAAATAGCAAGGGATGTGTTTCGCATCGCACAGAAACATCACGATCCTTTGCAGCGCTCAAGAGTACAGGGACTGGCACGGGTAGACCTCAACCTTCCGAACGGAGAGTGGAGTTCTCGACTCATTATGGCTACACCTCTGTATATCCAGTACGCCTCACGCAAGCCCATGCGGTGGGTTACACGGCTCCGCCTGCATCGTGACCTATGCCGTCGATATGGTCGGCCTTTGTGGAAGTGGCGTCCTGATCTGCCACCGCGGGACAGAGCTCGGTTCTATGTCCCCTCATGTACCGAAGCCGAGAACATGTGACCGCTCTCGGGAGCAGGGAGTACGAATCAGCATGGTGGCTCGGGAAGAGAGCAAGCGTCGAGCACGGCAGCGACGTGAGGCTGCGGGGCTGCCGGTGCGCTCTCCGGAGGAGAAACGGGTCGCCATGGACCGATTGATCGCCGAGGTGCGGGCGTACCGACTCGCGGAGATCCGTCGTGAACAGGCACAGACGCAGCGGGCCGTCACGGATGCGATGGGGGTGTCGGTGCCCCCGGTGTCGGCCATAGAGCACGGGGACATCGATCGCACCGAGCCGGCAACACTCCCCTCCCACGTCGAGGCATTGGACGGGCGGTTGCGCGTGGTCGCCGCCTTCGGCGATGCCGAGTTCACCGTCGCCCGACCATTACGGCTTCGGTGCGCCGTCGCGGGCATGCCGGTGGGCTCGGGCCGGTGCCGGCCGGTTTCCGGTGGTGGGGCGGGAAATCGGTTGTGAGGGGC
>NZ_VKHS01000665.1 GCF_014141525.1 Streptomyces calidiresistens | reverse complement strand
GACTCCCCCTCGGGGGAGAGCCGCACGGCCGCGCCGCCCAGGGCCATGCCCAGCGGCTCGCCGGAGGCGTCCTGCTGCGGCGGCACGTCCAGCCCGTACGCCTGCCAGGCGCGCCGGGCCAGCGGCCAGTCCTGCAGGGCGGTGGCCGCGATGCCGACGTTCCACCAGTCGGGGGCGCCGGCGTGGCGCTCCAGCAGCGCCACGGCCCGCAGGCCGGCCGCGCGCGAGCGCTCCCAGTCGTGGCGGAACTTGTGCAGCAGGGCGAGGTTGAACCAGGACTCCGACAGCCACGGCTCCAGATCGGCCGCCCGGGTCAGCAGTTCCCCCGCGTCCTCGTAGCGCCCGTCGTCGATGAGGGTGAACGCACGATGGGTGGCCAGCCGCCAATCGGTGGACGGCCGCTGCCGAGCCCTGCCGAAGATCCTCACGATGACCTGCCCGGTTCCCGCCTCGTAGCCGGCGTGTCGAGGTGCCGATGTGTCGCCACGTCCACTTCCGGTGTGCCCACTGTCTCCTGTCCGCGCCGGCGCCCGCCCAATCCTTCACCGGCGGGCCTGCTCACAGCATGGCCCCCCACGGGGCGCCGCGCGAGACGATATTGCCCCGGGGGCACCCCGCGCACCCCGGGGACGTGTCGCCGGCCGATCCGCCCCCGGCCGTCCGGGAACGGGGAGGCCGCGCGGCCCGCCCCGCCCGCCGGTCCCACGGGCCCGTACGGGGGCCCGGGCCGGTCCCCCGGGAAGGGGGGCACGGGCGGGAACGGCCGGAAACGACCGGTGCCGGCGAGGGGCCGGGGCGAGCGGACGGACGACCCCGCGAGGGGGAGGCTCCGAACGGATGAACGCGTCCACGGAAGGGGGTTCCCTCCGGTGGGACGGATCGCCCGGGCCGGGCGACCGCGACTCACCCCTCGCCGGGTGTCTCCGTGCGCGCCGCGCCCGAGGCGGGGGTCGGGGCCGCGTCCGGCGTGGCCAGGGGCGGTTCGGTGGGGAAGGCCGCCGGCGGCGGGGGTGGCGTGCCCGGCGGCGTCTCGCTCGGCGACAGTTCCCCGGCCCGGATCCGCTCGATCCGCCGCATCACCTTCGACCGCAGGTCGCCGGGTACGTCGTCGTGTCCGCAACACCGCTTGACCAGCTTCTTCACCGACTGCTCCAGCCCGTACTTCTCCAGGCAGGGGGAGCACTCGTCCATGTGTCGGCCGAACTTCGCGCGCTGTTCCTCGGACATCTCGCTGTCCAGGTACTCGTAGAGGTGGTCGAGGATCTCGGCGCAGTCCGTCTCGTGCGGCTGTCCGCAACTCATGAGCCCGAACCCTTCTCCGCGCCCGAACCGACCAGTCCGCGCTCGCGCGCGTAGTCGCCGAGCAGGTCGCGCAACTGACGTCGCCCGCGGTGCAGGCGGGACATCACCGTACCGATGGGGGTCCCCATGATGTCGGCGATCTCCTTGTACGCGAACCCCTCGACGTCGGCGAGGTAGACCGCGATCCGGAAGTCCTCGGGGATGGTCTGCAGGGCCCGCTTGACGTCCGTGTCCGGCAGGCGGTCCAGCGCCTGCGACTCGGCCGACTGCAGGCCGTTGGACATGTGCGACTCGGCCCGCGCGAGCTGCCAGTCCTCGATCTCCTCCGCCGCGCTGCGCTGGGGTTCGCGCTGCTTCTTGCGGTAGGAGTTGATGAACGTGTTGGTGAGGATGCGGTACATCCACGCCTTGAGGTTGGTACCCGCGCGGAACTGGTGGAAGGACGCGTACGCCTTGGCGTAGGTCTCCTGCACCAGGTCCTCGGCGTCCGCCGGGTTGCGGGTCATCCGCAGGGCGGCCGAGTACATCTGGTCGAGGTACTCCAGCGCGTCCCGCTCGAAACGGGCGTTGCGTTCCTCCGGCGTCTCCGACCGCGCCTCGGATCCGTCGGTCGGCGCACCGGTCCCCTCCACGTCGCCGCTCTCGCCGTCGGTCGTGGCGACCGGACCCACCTCCTTCACCGGGGTGGCCGACTCCGTGGCGACCACACTTGCCTCGGAGAATAGACGACGACCGGGGGCGGGCGCCCCTCCAACGGGGCCCTCGGCCGCGAGCCGCAGCGTCGCCCAGTCGACCGTGGCGGCGGTCTCCCGGCTGCGGCGGGGCGGGCATGCGGTGGATCCCATGGGGTGTCGCTCTCCTCACTGCGGTGCGAACGGGTGGCGCCGGGAGGACGGCCCGGGCGTGTCGGGGCCGTGGGTCCCGACACCGCTCGTCCGGCGGATCGCGGATCCGGCCGGATCCGTCCTCGGTTCTCCCGTCAACACCACCGGGCGCCCGGGCATTCCCGCCCGGCCCGGTCATCCCTCCCGGAGGGTGTCCCACCGGTGGCGGGAGCCGTCCCGCTCGCCGGCCGGGGCGGCATCGGGCAGGGCGAGGACCCAGTCGCCGACCGCTCCGGCGACGGCCGCCGCCGTCTCCTCCGGCCCCCGGCCCGAGCGGGCGCCGACGGCGAAGGTGTGGTCGGCCGCGGGCACCGACACCGGTTCGAGCCCCGTCGGGAACTCCCCGGGGCGCCCGAAGGGGTCGCGCTCCCCCTGCACCACCAGCAGCGGCAGCCCCGCTCCGGTGACCGCCGTCAGTTCGTCCGCCCGGGACCGCTCGGGGCGACCCGGCGGGTGCAGCGGGAAGGCCAGGGCGACCACACCCACCGCGCCGGTTTCCCCGGCGGTGCGGCAGGCCACCCGGGCACCGGCGCTGCGCCCGCCCGCCACCACCGGCGGGGCGGAGCCGGCGGCCGTGAGCCCCGCCGCGTCCTCCGGTGGGTCGACCAGGGCCGGCCACACCGCCCGCCAGGCGGTGTCCAGGGTGCGGGGGGCGGGCGCCAGCCGCTTCCCGGCGACCCGCCAGGGCTGTTCCACCAGGGCGACGGTCACCCCGCGTGCCGGCAGCGCGGCGGCGAGGGCCACCAGGTCGGGAGAGCCGATCCCGCCGCCGGCGCCGTGGCCCAGGGCGAGGGTCAGCCGGGGGTGCCCGGCCGGGTGCCAGGTGATCCGGGCGGGCCCGGCGGGGGTGTCCACCGTGTGCACCGCGCCGGGGGTCGGCGC
>NZ_VKHS01000664.1 GCF_014141525.1 Streptomyces calidiresistens | reverse complement strand
CCCGCCGCGACCGGCCCCAGGACGGCCGCGAGCCCTCCCGCCCCGGCGGCACCGGGGCAGCAGCCCCGGGCCGAACCGTGCGGCGATTCCCCCGACCCGGCCGGGGAGGACTTTCCCGTGCCACCGGTCAGGAGAAGCAGCACCAACACCGCCAGAACTCCTGTGCCCAGCGCCGGGGATGTGAGGTCGAGCACGAGCGATCCCATGGACATCACCTCCCGTTCCGGGCCCTCTTGCCGGGGCCCGTTTCACCAGTCAAGCTCTTTCCGATGCGAACGCGGATCGTCCGGGACGAGCCACCGAAAAGGCGGACGGGACGTGATGGTGGACGCGTGTCCGGGACATCGCGGATACCCGTCGGAACGTCCCGGACGCCGTCGGACGCGGTGACGGACACCGGGGAACACCGGTGGGCGGACGCGGGCGGGAAACGGGGGCGGAGATCCGGTGACGAGGGAAAACGATCCGGGGCCCGGCTCGTGGTTCGAGTACCGGCAACTGCTGCGCGAGCTGCATCGGACGACCGGCAGTCCCCCCATGCGGGAACTGGAACGCCTGTGCGCGGAGGAGTACGGAGGAAAACGGGTCCCCCGGGCGCTTTCCCGCACGGCGATCAACGGTTATCTCGCGCCGGCCGACCGACCACCCGGCACGGATCGGGATGTCGTCGGTTCCCTGGTGCACTGTCTGCTCCTGCACGGCGGCCGGAACGGTCTTCGACCGCCCCCACCGCGGAACGATCCCGCTTGGTGGCGACGCCGCTACGACCTCCTGAGCGAGGAGAACGAACGTCGTCGGAGGGAACGGGGGCCCTCGTCCGGGGACCTCCCCCTGGCGGAGACGGGACACTGGGACACCGGACACGAGGTGGCCCTGGGCTGGTCGCTGGCGGATGTCGTCTTCTGGCCGCCCTCCGGGGTGGACCACTTGGACAAGCTCGCGGGAATGATCCGTCTGGCCCACGAGATCGGCGTCCCGCACACCGCGCTGCCGGCCGCGAGGCAGTTGGAGAGGTGGAGCGCCAGGGAGTTACCGACGGGCCATCCGGCACGGCTCGCCGCACGCCACGCGGCCGCGGTGTTGACCTCCCACGCCGGTGCCGCGCCGGCCCAAACGCTGCGAACCGTTTCGGAACTGGTGCGGGAGTGCCGGAAGCACCTGGGAGCACGGCATCCGCTGACCGTCTTCGCGGGATTGTGGCACGCCGGTTCGACCGGTCGCTGTGGTGACTGGGCCGAGGCCCGAAGGCTGTACCGGCTCCTGGCCGCGGAGCCCTCCCCCGATCACACCGCGCTGCGGGCGGACCTCCTCGCCGGATGGGGCGCGGCCAGGGCGCTGGGACACCTGGGACGGTGGGAGGACGCCCGCGAGGAGTTGGAGCGACTGCTGCCGGACGTGGACACCCTCATCGGCCCCTCGCACCCCGCCGCCCTGGAGGCGAAGGGAGCGCACGCCAGGGCGGTGCTGATGAGCGGGGACGCCCGGGGGGCGGCGGCCCGCTACGAGGCCCTGATCGCACAGGCCGACGAGTTGGGGGCCATCGATCAACCCACCCTCCTGGGTCTGCGGCGCGGTCTGGCCGCGTGCGTGCACCACATGGGGGAGGTCGCCGGCGGTCGGGGGGATCCGCCCGGAACGACACCGATCGAGGTCGTGTACCGGGGCGTGATCGAGGACAGCATCGCCGTCCTCGGACGGGAGCACCCGGCGACCCTGGGCGCGTTGCGGGAGCTCGGGGTCCTGTTGACGGACATCTCCCCGCTCGATGCCGTGCGGACCCTCGAGGAGGTGACCGAGGAGGGGACGGAGCTGTTGGGCTCCTCCCACCCCGAGGTGCTGCGCGCACGACACGCCCTGGCCCTCGCCCATCGCGAGGCGGGACGCCCCAGGGAGGCGCTGATAGGGCTGGGTGAGGTGCTCGGCCGACAGCGGCAGAAGCTGGGCCACGACCACCCCGACACCGTCCACACCCGACATCACCTGGGAACTCTGCTCGCGGAGACCGAGCAGTACCAACGCGCCGTGGCGCTGCTCGACGACGTGCACGCCAATCGACGCCGGACCCTGGGTCCGGATCACCCCAGCACCCTGGCCGTGCGGCAATCGCTCGCCGAGCTGACGTGGCGCATCGACGGGACCCGGGCGGCCCGTTCCTCCTTCGAGTCGCTCCACCGCACCTGCCTCCGGGTGCTGGGGCCCGAGCACCGTCAAACCCTGGTCACCAGGCTCTCCCTGGCCCGTCTGACGTGGGAGGAGGATCCCCGGACCGCGCTGGCCGAGTATCGAAGGGTGGGCGAGGCACAGGCCCGCGTACTCGGCGAACGGCACCCAGCGACGCTGTGGACCCGCTTCAACGCGGCGGTGATCGTTCACGAACTGGACGGCCCCGGGGCCGCGGTGGAGGAGTACCGGAAGGTCTTGGACGCCCGCGAGGAGATCCTGGGAACCGGGCATCCGGCGACCCGTGACACCCGACACCACCTGTCGGAGGCGCTGGAAGCGCTGGCCCGGGCGCAGACGCCGGGAAATCAACCCCCCGGCACAGCCGCGGGCGAGGGGTGAGCACTTTAGCGGCGGCGGAGTTCCCGGGATGCCGGCACCGGGATTCCGGACCACCTCAACTGCTCTTTTCAGGCATGGGAGTTGTGGGGATGATGACGGGACGACGGAGGGAATTCCCACGGTTCACCGCCCCACGCACCATCCCGTCCAACGGCAGGTCGGAAGGAGAAAGCGGAGTGCGCGACATCGAGCGGTCCCGGTTCGTTTCCCCCCCTCGGTGGGGTTCCCCACCGACGCCCGCCCCCGGCGAAGAGGAGGTGGAGCACGTCCGCGACCCCCGGTATCGTCCCGACCTCCCGATCGACACAGGTCTCCCCGACCTCTCCCGCCTCTCCCCCGAGTCGCTGGCGAATCTTCCCGACACCGCCCTGGCCGGAGTCCTCCGACGACTCGTCGAAGAATCGGCGGAGGAACTGCCCGATGTCTCCGCCTTCCAATCGGCGTTGGGAAACTGAGGTGGGGGACACCGCACGGCGAGGGACCCGTGGCGATGATCGACCGCACCCCCCACCCC
>NZ_VKHS01000663.1 GCF_014141525.1 Streptomyces calidiresistens | reverse complement strand
GGGAGGAAGGGGACGGGACGGGGTGTCAGGCGGCTGCCGGACCGGGGCTGCGGGCCGGATCGGGCTCCGGGACATCCCCGGCTTCGGCCGCGCCGGCCTCCGCCGTGGTCTTCCCGTCTTCGGCGGCGGTCTCCGTGGCCTCCGCTTTCCTCTCGCCGGCTTCCCCGGCCGGTTCGCCCTCCTCGGAACCCCGGTCCGTCCGGACGCTCCCGGAGCCGGTGGCGACCGCGTCGCCGGCGGTGGTGTCGGACGTCGGGCCGGGATCCCCGGTCGGGCCGGCGGAAGCGGCGGAACCGGCGGCGGGTGCCCCGGGCATCCGCCGCGGCCGGGGAGCGGCGCCGGGGCCGAAGAAGTCGAAGCCCTTGGGGCGGCTCCCGGCACGGCCGCGCTCCCGCGCCGAACCGCTCCCCCCGCCCGGGGTGTCGGTCCCGGCGGCCGGGGTCGCCCGCTCCGCCGCGGGGGACGCCGTCCGTCGGGCCAGGGAATCCAGGGCGGCCAGCGCCCGCCGGTACAGTTCGGGCGAGGGCTCCCCGGCTCCCCCGGGACGGGAGCCCGTGTCGGGGCCCTCTCCCGCGTCCCGGCCCGACTCCTCCAGCGCGGGCACCGGACGCGCGGCCTCCAGCGCCAACCGGCGACGTCCCTCCAGCGCCCGGGCGCGGTCGTCCTCCGCCCGGGCGTACCGACGGAGCAGATCGGCGTGCTCACCGCGCAGCCGCCCCAGTTCGGCACGCTTGGCCCGGACCTTCTCCTCCAGGGAGGTCACCAGCTCCCGGGCCTCCTCCAGCTCCGCCTGGTGCTCGTCCAACCGCCAGGACACCGCCGCCGTGGCCGCCCGCTCCTTGGCGACCCGCCGACCCGCGTCCGAATCCCACGCGCGCAACAGCAGGGCACCGAACACCGCCGCGAGGGCGGCCAGTACGGCCAGCAGCCGCAACAGCCAGGTGGGGGCGCCCCCCGCGAACAGCGCCGTCACGGCGCACAGGGCCGCGAAGCCGCCCACACCGGCGGGAACCGCCATCCGGTGCAGCGGCGCGTGTCGATGACGTCCACGTGCCATGGCCGAAACCTACCGTGACACCCCGCACAGGGGGGAGAGCGTTCGGGGACTGTTCCCCGCCGGTTACCCATCGACCACCGGTCCCACACCCGTCCCGGGCCGGGACCCCGCCCGGGGACCCGCCGCCGACGGTCCGGGAGGGCGCCGCGGGGTCACATCGGGGAGCCCAGCGGCCCCCCGTTGCCGTTCTCCTCCGGCTCGTCCCCCCGCAACCGGCACACCCGCTGCAGGAACAGCGCCGCCGCGCACACGGCCGCCGCCGCCAGCACCGTCAACCCGGCGTACAGCGCCTGATCCCGCCGCGCCGGCACATCCGTGTACTCCAGCAGCAGGAAGATGCCCAACCCGCCGTACAGGCCGCCGACCAGCGCCGAGACCAGCGCACTCGCCTGACCCAGCATCACCGCCCGCGTGGCGCCCAGCGGATCCACCGGCCGGGCGCCCGGCCGCCGCTCCCGGCGCGCCCGCAACCGGGAACGCAGCGACAACGCCATCGCGAACAACAGCCCCGCCAGCATCCCGAACACCACGGGCGCGGGCCAGGGCACGGCGGGCAGTGTGCCGCGCGCGTCCCACAAACCCGATCCCGCCCAGGCCAATCCCGTCGCCGCGACGAAGATCAGCACCAACACGCCCACCCGCAGATGGTTCACCGCAGCCTCACCGTCACCCGCATCCGTCGTGCCGTCACCATGGTCGTCCCGGGGCGGGGCGTCCGCCGCGGCGTCCGCCGGCTCGACCGCTCCCGGGTCCGTCCCCCGCTCCTGCCCGGGCGCGGGGGCGGCCTCACCTCGGCAGCACCAACTCCACGTCCTCACGGCGGGTCACGCCCTGGTCGCCGACCGTCGGCAGCAGCCCGACCAGCGCACCGTACCCCGGCACCTCGCCGTCCGGCTCGATGTCGTGCCAGGGCACCAGCACGAAGGCCCGCTCGTGGGCCCGCGGATGCGGCAGCGTCAGCACCGGATCGTCGGAGATCACACCCTGGTAGGCGACGATGTCCACGTCGATGGTGCGCGGCCCCCACCGCTCGTCACGGGTGCGCTCGAACGCCTCCTCGATGGCGTGCGCCCGCTCCAGCAGCGAGGACGGGGGGAGGGTGGTGCGCAGCAGCACCACCGCGTTGAAATAGGACTGTTGGGAGCCCGGCTCCACACCCCACGGCTCGGTCTCGTACACCGGGGAGACCGCCTTGACCCGCACGCCGGGGGTGTCCTCCAGGGCGTCGATCGCGCCCTGCAGGGTCTCCAGCCGATTGCCCAGGTTGCTGCCCAGGGAGAGCACGGCGCGCTGCGGGTTGTGGAGGGTCGAGTCCGCGGCGTCCACCCGGTTCACCACGGAAGGCGGTACCGGCTGCACGGTCGGGTCGGGAAACGCGGCACTGTCGGGTGTCATGCTCGGCTCCGCTTGATGGTGATGGTCACGTCGTCGAAGGGCACGGGGATGGGGGCCTGCGGCTTGTGCACGGTCACCTCGACCTCCCGCACCGCCCCGTGCTCCAGGCACCGCGCCGCGATGCGCTCGGCCAGGGTCTCGATGAGGGCGCAGGGCTCGCCCGAGACGACCTCCACGACCTCCTGCGCCACCACCCCGTAGTGCACGGTGCGTTCCAGGTCGTCGGCCGCCGCCGCCGGGCGGATGTCGGTGCCCAGCACCACGTCCACCACGAAGGTCTGCCCCAGGCTCCGCTCCTCCGGGAGGGCGCCGTGGAACCCCCGGGCTCGCAACCCGCGCAGGGCGATACGGTCCACGATTGCCTCACTCCCTCCAACCGGACACGGTCCCGGGGCGCGACGAGGCGGCCGGGTTCTGACGGGCGGGTCCGGCAAGCTGTGCCCGCAATCTACCGGGGGGCCGTGACACCCCCGGGGACGGGGCCCGGACCGGCCCGATCCGCCTTCCGCCCGGTGCCGCCCCATACCCGGGCGGGACCCGGTCCATGCACGGCGAACACGCCGAAAACCCGAACGGACACTCCGGGCCCGTACTCCCCGTCGGATTTCCCCCGACCGTCCCCCTC
>NZ_VKHS01000662.1 GCF_014141525.1 Streptomyces calidiresistens | reverse complement strand
GAGGGTGGGGTCAGCGACCCCGGGGCATCTGGCCCTTCGGCAGCTTCAGCCCCTTGGGCATGGGCCCCTTCGGCACCGGCATGTTGCTCAGCAGATCACCCATGGCGCGCAGGCGGTCGTTGACCTCGGTGACCCGCCCGCCGGCCAGCACCCGCGGGAACTTCAGGATCGTGGAGCGCAGCTTGCGCAGCGGCACCTGCCCCTCGGCGTTCCCGACGATCACGTCGTGCACCGGCACGTCCGAGACCACCCGGGCCATCCTGCGCTTCTCGGCGGCCAGCAGGGTCCGCAGCCGGTTCGGGTTGCCCTCGCCCACCAGGACGATGCCGCACTTGCCGACCGCGCGGTGCACGATGTCCTGCTGCCGGTTCATCGCCACGGCGGGGGTGAAGGACACACCGCGCTTCATGTTCTCCAGCACGGCCGCGGCGGCGCCGGGGCGGCCCTCCATCTGGGAGAAGGCGGCCCGCTCGGCGCGACGGCCGAAGACGATCGCGGTGGCCAGCAGCGCGATGAGCGCACCGAACAGCCCCAGGTAGATCGGGCGGCCGATCAGGAAGCCGATGGCGAGCATGACGCCGAACGTCCCGAGGCCCACCGCCGCCAGGATCCAACCGATCCTGCGGTCGACCCGCCTGGCCATCTTGTAGGTCAGGCCGATCTGCTTCAGCCGGCCGGGGTTCTCGGTGCTCTCCGGGTTCTCCGTGCTTCCGGAGGCCGTGGAGTCCGCCTTCTTCTTCCTCGCCATGTCGGCAAGTCTACGGGCAGGGGAGCGGCGGTGGACGCCGGGGAGCCGTCGGTCCGGTCCGACCGCGCCGGGAGCCCCGGGGACCCCGGCCGGGGAAGGTCTCCGCCCCGTCGCGGGGCCCGGTGGAGCGGGCCCCGCGACGGGGCGGAGGGGAGGGACGGGTCAGGCCGCGGGGGAGGCCGCGCCGCGCCTCTCCACGGCCTGCTTGTACAGGCGGCCGGCCCGGTACGAGGAGCGCACCAGCGGTCCCGACATCACGCCGGCGAAGCCGATCTCCTCGGCCTCGGCCTGCAACTCGACGAACTCGTCCGGCTTCACCCACCGCTCCACGGGGTGGTGCCGGGGGGTGGGGCGCAGGTACTGGGTGATGGTGATCAGCTCGCAGCCGGCCGAGTGCAGGTCGCGCAGGGCCTCGGAGACCTCCTCACGGGTCTCGCCCAGACCGAGGATCAGGTTGGACTTGGTGACCAGACCGTCCTCGCGGGCCCGGCGGATCACCTCCAGGGAACGCTCGTAGCGGAAGGCGGGACGGATCCGCTTGAAGATCCGGGGCACCGTCTCCACGTTGTGCGCCAGCACCTCGGGGCGGGAGGAGAAGACCTCCGCCAGCTGCTCGGGCACGGCGTTGAAGTCCGGGATCAGCAGCTCCACGCCGGTGTCCGGCATCAGGTCGTGGATCCGGCGGACGGTCTCCGCGTACAGCCAGGCACCGCCGTCGGGAAGGTCGTCCCGGGCGACACCGGTGATCGTGGCGTACCGCAACTCCATCTGCCGCACCGACTCCGCGACCCGACGGGGCTCGTCCCGGTCGAACTCGGCGGGCTTGCCGGTGTCGATCTGGCAGAAGTCGCACCGCCGGGTGCACTGCTCACCGCCGATGAGGAACGTCGCCTCGCGGTCCTCCCAGCACTCGAAGATGTTGGGACAGCCCGCCTCCTGGCAGACGGTGTGCAGGCCCTCCCGCTTCACCAGACCCTGCAGCTCGCGGTACTCGGGGCCCATCCTCGCCCGGGTCTTGATCCACTCGGGCTTCCGCTCGATGGGGGTCTCGCTGTTGCGGACCTCCAGTCGGAGCAGTTTGCGACCGTCGGGTGCGACAGCGGACACGTCCGACTCCCTACGACTTTCGATTCCTCGGCACACCCCAGGGTACGCCTTGACTTCCGCGGCCCGGGGTGGGTCCCCGCCCGCCTTGTCCGGGGCCGGGCCCGGTCCCCGGCCCCGGGCGGGGACGGGATCGGGGTCGCCCCCGGTCGGGGAGGGTCACACGGGCCGCGGCTCGGGTACCCCGGCACCCAGGACGGCCGCCAGTTCCCGCTCCACCAGCGGGAGCACCTCGGCGACGGTCACCTCCCGCCCCAGCTCCCGGGAGAGCGAGGTCACCCCGGCGTCCCGGATGCCGCACGGCACGATCCGGTCGTAGGAGGTGTTGTCGGGGTTGCAGTTGAGGGCGAAGCCGTGCATGGTCACGCCCTTCGCCACCCGGATCCCGATGGCCGCCAGCTTGCGGTCCTCGCCCCGCTGCCCGGCGTTGGAGGGCGCGTACTGCGGGCCGCACAGCCGGGGATCGAACTCCTCGTCGTTCAACCGGGGGTCGAAGTCCAGGGACAGTCCCCCGGCGGGGGCGGGGATCGCCCCCGGCGCGGCGTCGCCCAGCACCCACACGCCGCTGCGGCCCTCCACCCGGGTGGTCTCCAGGCCCAGGACGGCGCAGGTGCGGATCAGCGCCTCCTCCAATCGGCGCACGTGGGCGACCACGTCCACGGGGCGGGGCAGCTTGAGGATGGGGTACCCCACCAGCTGCCCGGGGCCGTGCCAGGTGATCTTCCCGCCCCGGTCCACGTCCACCACCGGCGTGCCGTCCAACGGGCGCTCGGATTCCTCGGTACGCCGACCGGCCGTGTAGACGGGTTGGTGTTCCAGGAGCAGGCAGGTGTCGGGGATCTCGTCCGCGAAGCGGGCGGTGTGCACCCGGCGCTGCTCCTGCCAGCCGGCGTGGTACTCGACCGCCTCCGGACCGAACCCGAGGTGGACAAAGCGCAGCTCACTCACTGCGGCGCTTCCTCTCGTCTCCGCGCCGCTGGTGTCGGCCGTTCCGACCCAGGAGGGCGCCCGGGACTCCACTCTACGACCGCGGGACAAGGCCGCGATACGCCCCCCGTGCTCACACGTACGGATGAATCGGGAGGCGAAACGCCCGAATGCGGCAATCCTCCGGCTACATTCACGCCGTTCCAGCAGGGCACCCGGGTGCCACACGGCCGTATGGCAGGAGACCGCATAGCTGATGTCCACGGAACGACCCGGAGACTCCTCCACCCCTGTCTCTTATA
>NZ_VKHS01000661.1 GCF_014141525.1 Streptomyces calidiresistens | reverse complement strand
GCCCCCGCCCCGGCGCACCCCGCCACCGCCGGCGCGCGCGGCGGGGAAGGACCGCCGCCTGCCGAGGAGGAGCCACGCGACGGGGCCGATCACCCAGGCGAAGACGATCACCATCATCCACACCGGCTTCGGCAGATGCCTGACGTCGTCGTTGCTGGTCCGGATGCAGTCCACGAGGGCGAAGATGGCCAGCCCGAGCAGAGCCAGGAACATCAGTACCCTGAGCATGTCGTGTCCCCCTGGTAAGAGGTGTACCGGGCCGCGTCGGGGCCCCCTGACAAGGCCAAGGGTAATGCGTCCGGAATACTGGGGCCCATGGCATACGACGACCTCCGCGGGTTGCTGCGGGCTCTGGAACGCGACGGGGACCTCACACGCGTGACGGCGGAGGTCGATCCGCACCTCGAAGTGGGCGAGATCACCGATCGCGTCAACAAGGCCGGCGGACCCGCCCTGCTGTTCGAGAACGTCAAGGGTTCGGACATGCCATTGGCGATGAACGTCTTCGGCACGGATCGTCGGATGCTCAAGGCACTCGGCCTGGATTCCTATTCCGAGATCGGCGAGAAGATCGCCGGTTTGCTGAAACCGGAACTCCCGCAGGGATTCGTCGGGATGCGCGAGGCGTTCGGCAAGCTCGGCGCGATGACACACGTCCCGCCGAGGAAGGTGAAGTCGGCGCCGGTGCAGGAGGTGGTCCTGGAGGGCGGGGACGTGGACCTCGACGCCCTGCCCGCGCTGTTCACCTGGCCCGGCGACGGCGGCTCCTTCTTCAACCTGGGCCTGACCCACACGAAGGACCCGGACAGCGGCGTGCGGAACCTGGGCCTGTACCGACTCCAGCGGCACGACCGGCGCACCATAGGGATGCACTGGCAGATCCACAAGGACAGCCGCAACCACTACCAGGTCGCCGCCCGGCGCGGCGAGCGGCTGCCGGTGGCGATCGCCTTCGGGTGCCCGCCCGCCGTCACCTACGCCGCCACCGCCCCCCTGCCGGGGGACATCGACGAATACCTGTTCGCCGGCTTCGTGCAGGGCAAGCGGGTGGAGATGGTGGACTGCCGCACCGTGCCGCTCCAGGTGCCCGCCCGGGCCGAGGTCGTGCTGGAGGGGTGGCTGACCCCCGGCGAGACCCTCCCCGAGGGCCCGTTCGGCGACCACACCGGTTTCTACACCCCGCAGGAGCCCTTCCCGGCGCTGACCATCGACTGCGTCACCATGCGCCGGCGGCCGGTCTTCCAGTCCATCGTGGTCGGCCGCCCGCCCACCGAGGACGGCCCGCTGGGACGCGCCACCGAGCGGTTCTTCCTGCCGCTGCTGAAGGTGATCATCCCGGACATCGTCGACTACCACCTGCCGGAGGCGGGCGGCTTCCACAACTGCGCGATCGTCTCGATCGACAAGAAGTACCCCAAGCACGCCCAGAAGGTGATGTCCGCCATCTGGGGCGCGCACATGATGTCGCTGACCAAGCTGATCATCGTGGTGGACGCCGACTGTGACGTCCACGACCTGCACGAGGTGGCCTGGCGGGCGCTGGGCAACACCGACTACTCCCGCGACCTCATGCTCACCGAGGGCCCGGTCGACCACCTCGACCACGCCTCCTACCAGCAGTTCTGGGGCGGCAAGGCGGGCATCGACGCCACCGCCAAGTGGCCGGAGGAGGGCTACACCCGCGACGGCGGCTGGCCGGAGATGATCGTCTCCGACCCCGACACCGCCCGACGCGTCACCGAACGGTGGAAGGAATACGGGCTGTGACCGTCCCCGACGCGCGGCACCGCCCCGCACCCGCTCCCGGCCCCCGGGGGCGGGTGCGGGCGTTCCTGCGGCTGGTGATGATCGAGCACTCGGTCTTCGCCCTGCCCTTCGCCTACCTGGCGACCCTCACCGCCATGCTGGTGGACGACGGCGGCCGGGTGGAGTGGTGGACGATCCTGCTGGTCACCGTGGCCATGGTCGGCCTGCGCACCTTCGCCATGGCGGCCAACCGGATCATCGACCGGGAGATCGACGCCCGCAACCCGCGCACCGCGACCCGCGAGCTGGTCACCGGCGCGCTGTCGGTGCGCACCGCGTGGACCGGCGCGCTGATCGCGCTCGCCGTCTTCCTGGGCGCCGCCGCCCTGCTCAACCCGCTGTGCCTGATGCTGGCCCCGGTCGCCGTGGTGCCGATGGTGGTCTACCCCTACGGCAAGCGGTTCACCGACTTCCCGCACGCGATCCTCGGGCTCGCCCAGGCCATGGGCCCGGTCGGCGCCTGGCTGGCCGTCACCGGCGCCTGGTCCTGGGAGGCGGTCGTCCTCGGCCTGGCCGTGGGCATCTGGATCGGCGGCTTCGACCTCATCTTCGCCTGCCAGGACGTGGCCGCCGACCGCGCGGAGGGGGTGCGCTCGGTACCGGCCCGCTTCGGCATCGCCGCCGCCCTGTACGGGGCGCGCGCCTGCCACGCGGTGACGCTCGCCCTGCTGGTGTGGTTCGGGCTGCTCACGGGGGCGGGTCTCGCCTGGTGGGTGGGGCTGGTGGTGGTCGCGGTGGCCTTCGCCTACGAGCACTCCATCGTGCGGCCGGACGACCTGAGCCGGCTGAACCGGGCGTTCTTCACCGTCAACGGCTTCGTCGGCATCAGCCTGTTCCTCTTCGCCCTCGTCGACCTGCTGGTGCGCGGACTCGGCCGCTGACGGCGGCGCCCGCCCGGGCCGGGGTCACCGACCGGGGTCAGGCGCCGGCCGGGTCCGGCCGGTCGGTCCCGGTCGGCGCCGGGACATCCGTGACGAAGTGGTCGAACTCGTTGTTCCGCACCCCCAGGACGAAGGCGTCCCACTTGCTCCGGGTGGTGGTCACGATCGCCGCCGGGTCGTCGGTCTGCCGGATGTGCACCCACCCGCCGTCCAGCGCCACCTCGAAGCAGTGCTCGTCGGAGCCGTCCTCCACCTCGGCGCGCACCCAGTCCAGCCGGGCCGCCTCCGCCTCGCCGAGCACCGGCATCCCGCCCTCGCCGAGCCGCCGGTCGTCGGTCGGTGTCATCCCCGGGCCCTTTCCGTCGTCCGTCGTGGTCCGCTGCCGTCCCCCGCGCCCCGTCCCACCGTTCTCTTATACCCATCTGACGCA
>NZ_VKHS01000660.1 GCF_014141525.1 Streptomyces calidiresistens | reverse complement strand
GGTGAACGGGCGCCGTGTCCGCGGCCCCCGGGCGGTGTCGCGGGTCTCCCGGGTGACGAGGACCCCGCGTACGCGGGGTCGCGGGGCGGGTGGTCGCGGGTGGGGCTCAGACCCCGGCGGGCGCCCGTTCCCCGTCCCCGGCGGTGGCGCCGGTCGGCAGGGGGGAGTCCGCGATCGGTTCCCTCGCCGCCGGGGTCGCGGGAGCGCGGTCGCCGTCCCCGGGGCGCTCCGGGACCGGTCCGCGATCACGCAGGGAGAGCACCAGGCGGATCATCGCGACCCAGGTCACCGCGGCACCCAGCAGATGGATGCCCACCAACAGTTCGGGCTCGTCGAGGGCGTACTGGACGTATCCCACGGCGCCCTGCGCCAGCAGCACGATCAACAGGTCCCTCGCCCGGGCCCGGGGCCCCGCGGGCGCGTCCATCAACCGCATGCCCACGATCACCGCGATCGTGCCGAGGACCACCACCCAGGCGAGGGCGGCGTGCAGCCGGGTGATCATCTCCCAGTCGAAGGGCATCCGGGTGATCTCACCCGGGTCGCCGGCGTGCCGACCGCTGCCGGTGACCCCGGTGCCGACCACGACGAGTGCGCCGCACGCGGCGGTGACCGCGTACACCGCGCGGCGCACCGGTGGGCCGACCAGCGGATGCGGGGCCTCGTCACCCTCCCGGGCGCGCCGTCGCGCGATGGTGGTCAGTGTGATCAGCGCGGTGGCCAGCAGGAAGTGCGCGGCGACCGAGAAGGGGTTCAGGCCGGTGAGCACCGTGATCCCGCCCACGATCGCGTTGGCCAGCACCACGCCCACCTGGTACCACCCCAGGCGGGTCACCGACCGCCGCCGCGGGTTCGCGCAGCGGGAGGCGACGATCACCCATCCGATCGCGGCGGCCAGCACGTAGGTCAGCAGTCGGTTGCCGAACTCGATGACCCCGTGGACACCCATCTCGGGGGTGGTCACCAGGCTGTCCCCGGTGCACTTGGGCCAGGTGTCGCAGCCCAGGCCGGAGCCGGTCAGGCGCACCGCGCCGCCGGTGACCACGATGACCACGCTCATCACCAGCGCGGCGTTGGTGGCCACGCGGAGCGTTCGGGGGCTCGGGGTCCACCGTCGGTCGAGGGCGGCGAGCGGATTGCGCAGGGCGGTCAGCAGTTCACGCACCCGTTCATGGTGACACGGGCGAATCGGGCACCCGGCAGGGGGTCCGCGGATGGGACGGACCCCACCCCCGCCCGCTCCCCGGTACCCGCCCGGTCACTCCCAGCGGAAGAAACGGGCCGCCGCCGCGAGGGAGGCCACCGCCCAGGCGGTCAGGATCACCACCGGGCCGAGCGGCAGGGCCGCGCCGTCGGCCAGCACGGCCCGCAGGCCGTCGGCGAGGGCGGCCGAGGGGCCCAGGGCCAGCACCTCCGCGACCGGCGCGGGGAAGTTCTCCAACGGGATCACCACCCCGCCACCCACCAGCAGCAGGACGAAGACCAGGTTGGCGGCGGCCAGCGTGGCCTCCGCCCGGAGGGTGCCCGCCAACAGCAACCCGGGACCGGCGCAGGCGGCGGTGCCCAGCAGGATCAGCAGGGCGGCGGAGAACGGGTTGCCCCGCGGCTCCCACCCCAGCGCCAGGGCCACCGAGGAGAGCAGGACGATCTGCAGGGACAGGGTGGCCAGCACGGCGCCGGTCTTCGCGGTCATCAGTCCCGCCCGCGGCAGCGGGGTGGACCCCAGCCGCTTGAGCACGCCGTAGCGCCGCTCGAAACCGGTGGCGATGGCCTGACCGGTGAAGGCGGTGGAGAGGACCGCCAGGGCCAGTACGCCGGGGGCCAGGAACTCCAGCCTGCCGGCGCGATCCTCCCGACCCGCGCCGAGGTCGATCAGGTCCAGGCCGCTGAAGACGACCAGGATCAGGGTCGGGATCACCATGGTCAGCAGCAGTTGCTCGCCGTGCCGCAGCAGCATCCGCGTCTCCAGCGCGGCCTGGGCGGCGATCATGCGCGGCAGGGGGGCGGCCCCGGGGCGCGGGGCGAAGTCCCCGGGGGTCCCGGTCGCGTCACCGGTGGTGGGGGATCGGTCGATCACGGTCGCAGCTCCCTGCCGGTCAGATCGAGGAAGACGTCCTCCAGGCTGTGCCGCCGGGTGGTGATCCGGTCCGGCAGCACGCCGTGCTGCGCGCACCAGGCGGTGACGGTGGCCAGCACCTGCGGGGTGATCCGTCCGGTGATCCGGTATCCGCCGGGCGCCGGCTCCGCCGCCTCGCAGTTCTCGGGCAGCGCGTCGGCGAGGGCCTTGAGGTCGAGGCCGGGGCGTCCGGAGAAGCGGAGGCTGTCGGAGCCGCCCCGGCACAGCTCCTCGGGCGTGCCCTCGGCGATCACCCGACCGCCGTCGATGATGGCGACCCGGTCGGAGAGCTCCTCGGCCTCGTCGATGAGATGGGTGGTGAGCACCACGGTGACGCCGTCCCGGCGCAGTTCCCGGATGAGATCCCGGGTGAGGTGGCGTCCGCCGGGGTCCAGCCCGGCGGTGGGCTCGTCCAGGAAGACCAGTTCGGGCCGGCCCACCAGAGCGAGCGCGAGGGCCAGGCGCTGCTGCTGGCCTCCGGAGAGCCGACGGTAGGGGGTCCGCCCGCAGGGCTCCAGGCCCAACCGCTCACCGAGCGCGTCCGGGTCCAGGGGGTGCGCGTGGAGCCGGGCGACGTGCCGCAGCATCTCCATGGCCCGCACGCCCGGGTAGACACCGCCGTTCTGCAGCATCACCCCGATCCGCGGACGCAGTGCGGGGCCGTCCGCGATCGGGTCCAGACCCAGGACACGGACCGTGCCGGCGTCGGGGCGGCGATACCCCTCGCAGCTCTCCACGGTGGTGGTCTTGCCGGCGCCGTTGGGGCCGAGGACGGAGGTGACCGAGCCCTTCCGGACGGTCAGGTCCAGGCCGTCGACGGCGATCCGTCGGCCGTACCGCTTCACCAGGCCGGTGATCTCGACCGCCGCGTCGTTGCTCATGCGGGGAGTCTACGGCGGTGGAACGGGCGGTCCGCGAGGCGGGGTCCGGGCCGTCGTTCGCCGCTCGCCCCCGATGCCCGGGGGGACTTTCCGTCGAATCCCCGGGGCCGGACGGTGGTGGTGGGG
>NZ_VKHS01000066.1 GCF_014141525.1 Streptomyces calidiresistens | reverse complement strand
GACCGGGGTGCCGCCGACACCGCCCCGCCCACCGGCGACGGCCCCCCGCCCGAGGCGATCAAGGCGATCCCGGTCCGCCACTACGGTCGGTGGATCGGAGCCGCCGCCGTCGTCGCCCTGCTGGCCCTGCTCGTCGCGGCCTTCGCCAACGCCGACGTCAGCTGGACCGTGGTCGGCGACTACCTGACGCACGAGACCATCCTCACCGGCGCCTGGAACACCCTCCAGATCACCATCTACTCGATGCTGCTCGGCGTCGTCCTGGGCACCGTCCTGGCGATCATGAGGCTGTCCTCGAACCCGGTGCTCTCCGGCGTCGCCTGGGGCTACATCTGGTTCTTCCGCGGCACGCCCGTGCTGGTGCAGCTCTTCCTCTGGTACAACCTGGCGCTGATCTTCCCCGTCGTGAACCTCGGCTTCTGGTCCGAGGACATGAACACGGTGATGACCCCCTTCCTGGCCGCGCTGCTCGGCCTGGGGCTCAACGAGGCCGCCTACATGGCCGAGATCAGCCGCGCCGGCATCCAGTCCGTGGACCGGGGCCAGACGGAGGCGGCCCACGCCCTGGGCATGTCGCCGAGCCGCACCATGCGGCGGATCGTGCTCCCGCAGGCGATGCGGGTGATCATCCCGCCGACCGGCAACGAGTTCATCAACATGCTCAAGACCTCGTCGCTCGCCTACGCCATCCAGTACCAGGAACTGTTCCTCGCCGGACGGAACATCTCCTCGCGGACCCTGGCGGTGATGGAGATGCTGATCGTCGTCTCCATCGTCTACCTGCTGCTCACCACCGTGTTCAGCATCGGCCAGTACTACCTGGAGCGGCACTTCGCCCGGGGCAGCGACAACGCGCCCCGCCCCGAGAGCCCGCTGACGCGCCTGCGCGCCCAGCTGACCGCGTTCCGGGTTCGCACCACCGTCGGGAGGGAAAAGGTATGAGCGACGCCACGGACGCCGGGGCGGGCCCCGTCCCCGCCCCCGCCGGCGCACCGGCTCCCGGACCGATGGTCCGCGCCGAGCGGGTGCACAAGTCCTTCGGCCTGGTCGAGGTGCTGCGCGGCATCGACCTGGAGGTCCGCAACGGCGAGGTCTTCTGCCTCGTCGGCCCCTCCGGCTCGGGCAAGTCCACCTTCCTGCGCTGCATCAACCACCTGGAGAAGATCAACGCCGGCCGGCTGTGGGTGGACGGCCGCCTCGTGGGTTACCGCCAGAAGGGCGACAAGCTCTACGAGATGCGGGAGCGCGAGGTCGCCCAGCAGCGCCGGGACATCGGCATGGTCTTCCAGCGCTTCAACCTCTTCCCCCACATGACGGCGCTGGAGAACGTCATGGAGGCCCCCGTCCAGGTCAAGGGGAAGTCGCGGCGCGAGGCCCGGGAGAGCGCCGAGCGCCTCCTGGAACGCGTCGGGCTGGCGGACCGGATGCGCAACTACCCGGCGCAGCTCTCCGGTGGCCAGCAGCAGCGGGTGGCGATCGCCCGCGCCCTGGCCATGGAGCCCAAGCTCATGCTCTTCGACGAGCCCACCTCCGCCCTCGACCCCGAGCTGGTCGGCGAGGTGCTGGATGTCATGCGGCAGCTCGCCGAGGACGGCATGACCATGATCGTGGTCACCCACGAGATGGGGTTCGCCCGCGAGGTCGGCGACTCCCTGGTCTTCATGGACGCCGGTGT
The DNA here is from genome assembly GCF_014141525.1 of Streptomyces calidiresistens. Classification (GTDB taxonomy): domain Bacteria; phylum Actinomycetota; class Actinomycetes; order Streptomycetales; family Streptomycetaceae; genus Streptomyces; species Streptomyces calidiresistens. The sequence continues at coordinate 11,119 of NZ_VKHS01000066.1, read as the reverse complement.
GGTGGTCGAGGCGGGCAGTCCCCGGGAGGTGCTGACCAACCCCCGGCACGAGCGCACCCGCGCCTTCCTGTCCAAGGTGCTCTGACCCGGCCCGCCCGGGCCCCGGGGGTCCCCCTCCGCATCGGGAGGGGGACCCCGGGGCCCGGGCGGATCCGGTCCCGCCTCAGCGGCCCGGCCTCCGGGTCCACGCCTCCAGGGGCACCGGCTGCTGGGGGTTCCCGCGCGGCAGCATCCGACCGGTCTTCTCCCAGCCCCACAGCTCGAAGGTGGCCCGGCCGACGGCGTCACCCGGCTCCAGCAACACCACCGCCACCGGTGCGCTCACCCGCGACAGCAACTGGTCCAGCAGTCGGCCGCCGACCCCCCGCCGCCGGTGCGAGGGCCGCACCATCAACTCGGCGACCAGGAACAACTGCCGGGACATGGTCAGCTCCGTCAGCTCCTCCAACTCCTGCGGCACGGTCGAGAAGCGGTCCAGCCAACTGCCCTGCCGATCGATCCGGAACCCGTACGCGCAGCCGACCAGCGCCGGATCGCTCGCGATGACCATGTCGAACTCCGGTTGCTGCAGGTGGTCGGCGAAACGCTGCAGGAAGTCCTCGCGATCCCGCAGGACCGCCCCCGGCTGATCCCGGTAGGCGTCCTCGTGCAGATCCGCCAGCGCGCCGCGCTGATCCTCCGCCTGCCACCGGCTCAGGCGCCGCAGGAACACCTCACCCATCGTCCGCTCCTTCCGCCCCACCCCCGTCTGCGGCGGGGCGCCGGCAGCACGTCGGGGAACGCCACCATTCTTCCGCTCCGGGGAGGCCGACGGGAAGTGCGACGCGATCATCGGGTGGTGCGGTCCCGCCCCCGCACCCCGGTCCGCGCCACGGCCGGCGACGCCGGTGATGTCGATCGCTTACGGCACGCCCCCCTGGCCGCGCCCTCCGGCCCCGGTTAGCTTGGGGATCATGTTTGCCGCTTACGCCGCGCGATTCGACCCCGGGAATCCCCTCGACGCCCTCGAACTGGGCGAACGGCCGGAACCGGAGGCCCCACCGCAGTGGACCACCGTCGACGTCCGGGCCGCCTCCCTCAACCACCACGACCTGTGGACCCTGCGCGGCGTCGGCCTGCCGGAGGAGTCGCTGCCCATGATCCTGGGCTGCGACGCGGCGGGCACGGACGCCGACGGCAACGAGGTCGTCGTCTACCCGGTGGTCGGCGCGAGCGGCCACGGCGTGGGCCCCCGCGAACAGCCCACCATCCTCACCGAGAAGTACCAGGGCACCTTCGCCCAGCGCCTGGCGGTCCCGCAGTGGAACGTGCTGCCCAAGCCCGCCGAACTCTCCTTCGAGGAGGCGGCCTGTCTCTCCACGGCCTGGCTGACCGCCTACCGGATGCTCTTCACCAACGCCGACGTGCGCCCCGGCGACAGCGTGCTGGTGCAGGGCGCGGGCGGTGGGGTGGCCACCGCCGCCATCGTGCTGGGCGCGGCGGCGGGTCTGCGGGTCTTCGCCACCAGCCGGGACGAGGCCAAGCGCCGGCGCGCCGAGGAACTCGGCGCGGAGCTGGCGGTCGAGCCGGGCGCCCGCCTGCCGCACCGGGTCGACGCGGTCATCGAGACCGTCGGCGCCGCCACCTGGTCCCACTCGGTCAAGAGCCTGCGGCGCGGCGGCACCCTGGTCATCTCCGGCGCCACCTCCGGCACCAACCCGCCCTCGGGGGAGCTGAACCGGATCTTCTTCCTGGAACTGAAGGTGGTCGGCTCCACCATGGGCACCAAGGAGGAGTTGGCCGGCCTGCTGAACTTCTGCGCGAGCAAGGGCGTGCGGCCGGTCATCGACTCGGTGATGCCCCTGGAGCGCGCCCGCGAGGGCTTCGGGCGGATGGCCTCCGGCGACCTCTTCGGGAAGATCGTCTTCACCCTCTGACGGAGTCGCTCCCGGAGGCGCCCCCGGTGGTGCCGCGCCCCACGGCGGCCCGGGCCCGGTGCCGGAACCCCCTGTGCCACGGGGTCCCGGCACCGGGCCCGGCACGGTCCTCGACACCGGTTCAATGCGTGGCGTCACCATACGGTAACGGAAGGGTCCGGTGGGGGGTGGGAAACCGTGGCTCCGGGTGATGCTTCCCCCATGGACCAGTCACGGCAGGAGCGCCCGTTACCCGCCTGGCCCGGCATGGGCACACTGATCGCGGCCCTGGACGAGACGATCAGGGACCCGACGAGCGGGTCCCCCGTGCTGCTCGCCATCGAGGAGGCGCCGGAGGGGTCGGCCGGCGCCGACTTCCTGGAGGGATTGAAAGCGCGCTGCGCGGCGGAGCGGGGACACCTCGCCCCGTGCGCGTTCCTCCGGCTCTCCACGTCGATGCCCGGCGACGAGCAGCCGGTGGCGATCCTGGTCCACGGGTTGCGGACCACCATGCCGCCGAACACCGGACGGCTGCGTCTGCCCACCCTCGACCTTCTCCTGCCGACGGTGGAGGCCGAGGAACTGCGAGGGGTGCCCCGTGACCGGCGGGGCCGTGAACTGCGCCGGGTGCTCCTCCACCGCCGCCGGCGCGACTCCCGTTTCCTCGAGGTGTTCAACGGTGAGGCGGAAGCCGCCGGTGGGACCCTTCCCGCCCGGCTCCTGCGGCTGGCGGTGCGGGTGTGGACCGCCGGGGTGGGCGAGTGGTGGTTCGGGGCCCGGGTCAGGTGGGGGCGCGTCGGTCGCGGAGGATGGTTCGAGCGGTGGACACAGGGCCGTATCGGCGGCAGGCGCCCCGATTTCTTCGACGCCGCCGCGCGGCTCGCACCGGGGGCCCCCGAGCCCCTCGATCGTGATCAGGCGTTGCTGGGGGCCCTCTTCGACGATCTGGAAAAGGCATTGAAGCGCCGTTTCCTGCGCCCGGCCCACTCCCGACGTCCCGGTTTCGTCCTGCTGATCGACGCGGTGCCACAAGGGCCCGACGGCCCGACGGTCGAGCGGATGGGGAATTTCCTCGCCGCTCTGCGCCAGGGGATGAAGGAGTGCGCCGAAGCGGGGGTGGTGGTCGTGGTGCGGGTGTCGCCGGAGGTTCGGCACCGGGCGGGCTTTTCCCCGGACCTCCTCGAGCCGAATGACGCGGCGGTCCCGGCTGCCCTTCGGAGGCGAAAGGACGCCGGGGCCGACGACCGGGAGAGCCCCGGGGCGAGCGGTCCGCGGAACGAGTTGGTGATCCGGGTGCCGGAACCCGGAGCCCCCCACGACCGCGAGGCCGAGATCTTCCTGGCCAACCGCCCCAAACTGACCGCCCCTCCCGGTTCGCGCCTCGGACCGCGCACCGCGTTGCTGCTGCAGGTCGGCGCGCTCCTCGCGGTCCCGGCGCTGCTGGTCGGGGGATGGGCGGTGGCGGAACTGCACGGGGACGGCGACGGCCCCTGCCCCGAGGGGCAGTGGGAGGCCACCGGAGGCCTGAGCTGTCTCGGACTGAGCGACGGCACCGAGCCCTTCCGCGGGGTCTCCGAGGAGTTCGGCCCGCTGATCGAACTGATCGCGGAGAACAACGCCCGGGCCGAGGAGTACGGGGAACGCGGTTGGCAGATGCGCACGGTCGTGCACCTGGCCCCGTACACGGCCGCCATGCCGGGCCCGGGGGCGGTGCAGGACAGCACCCTGGCGGAGCTGCACGGGATCGCGCTGGCCCAGCGCATGTTGCTGGAGGAGGTGGGCCGGGACGCGGCCCGGGACCGGGTCGCGTTGCGGGTCCTGCTCGCCAACGCCGGCGCCCGGTTCTCCGAGGGGCCCCGGGTGGCGGGGGCCATCCTGGAGGAGGTGGACGCGGAGGGGATCATCGGCGTCACCGGTCTGGGCCAGAGCCGGGAGGACACCTACCGCACGATGGACGTGCTGGACGCCGCCGGACTGCCGATGATCGGCACCACCGCCACCGCCGACGGCATGCTGGAACGGGGCGCCCAGCAGTACTTCCAGCTCGCCCCCACCAACGACCGGCAGGCCCGGGTGGCGATCTCCTTCCTGGCGCACACCCCCCTGTTGCCCCCCTCCGAGGTCGAAACGGAGCCGGAGGACGCCACCGAGGGCAGCGACGCCGACAGCGACGCCGACCCGGACGACGGCGTCGGTCCCGGGGCGGACGGGGATCCGGCCGCGGGCGATCCCGCGACCGTCCCGGCGGACGCGGCGATCATCGTCTACGACGAGTTGGACATCTACAGCGAGAATCTGGCGGAGGCATTCCGCACCCACTTCCACGAGGAGATCGGGGACCGGATCACCGACGTGCGGTACCGGCCCCGCGAGGGCGTGCACGGGGAGGCCGAGGGCGCCTACTCGCCGGACGCCCTCCGCTCGCTGGGCGAGGTCGCCGAGCACGTCTGCCGACACATGGCCCCCGAGCGCTCCACGGTCGTCCTGTGGGCGGGCCGGGAAGGAGATCTGGTCGGTTTCCTCGACGACTTCAGCCGGGTCGACGGATGTGACTCGCGATTGACCGTGTTGGGTGGGGACGCGGTGGCCAACGCCCTGGTGGGGGAGGTGAACCCGGTGGCCAAGCACAGCGGACTGACCCTCTATTACCTGGTGCACGCCATCCCCGGGACGGACCCGCGCACCGAGCGGGCCCGGCTGTTCAACCGCACCCTGGACGCCTGGGCCGAGGAACGACGGCGCCGGGGCGACGCCCCGCCCCCGGCCACCGGGGAGGTGCTGGAGTCCGGGGGCGCGGCCCTGGGGTGGGACGCGATGGACATCCTGGCCACCGCCGCCGGGCTCGCCCACCGGACCGAGGGGCGCACCGGGGACTTCGACCGCTCGGCGGTCTCCACCGTGTTGAACACCGGGAACGTCAACATCCAGGGCGCCACGGGGCTGTTGACCTTCCGCGAGCGCCGGGTGCCGGTCGAGAAGCCGGTGTACGTGGTGCGCGCCACCGGGGAGGGCACGGAGATCGTCCTCAGCTGCGGGCGGTTCTCGGCGGGTGTGGAGGACACCGCGTGGGGGCCGGACGAGGTGCCCTGCCCCCGGGACGACTGAGCACCGGGGAGGTACGGGCGTCGGGCACCCCGTACCTCCCCGGTGCCCGCCCGATCAGCGGGTCCGGTCGTACGACCCGGGGTCGCGCAGCAGCACGCCCAGGTGGGCCGAGGTCTCCGAGATCAGCCGCCGTGCCTCGCGCAGCTGGGCGGCGGAGACGCCGTGGTCCCGCCCGGCGTCCCGCACCTCGTCGCGCAGGTCGTCCAGCAGCCGGCGCAGCTCCCGCAACCGCTCGGCCGCGGCCTCCGGGGTGTCGGGCTCCTCCTCCGGTCCGCCGGTGTCGGCCTCCGGGGTGTCCCGGTCCTCCGGGTCGGTGGAGCGGTCCGCCTGCCGGCCCGGCCGGGGCATGGTGTGACCACCGGCCCGGCTCCACGCCTCGAACTCGCGGCCCAGCCCCTCCAGACCATCGCGGATGGCGCTCTGCCAGTCCCCGCCGGTGACGTGCCGCCGCACGTCCTCCTGGATGCGGCGCGCGGCCTCCTCCCAGTGCTCGCGGGCCTCCCGGCCCGCCTCCTCGTACCGGGCCCCCCAGTCGGTGCGGTCCTCGTCGCCCGGGGCGTGCCCGGGGGCGTCGGCCCCGTCGTCGGCGCGACCGTTGCCGGACCGGGTGCCGCCGGGCCGGTCGCCGGTGCCGGATCGCTCGCCGGTCTCCCGAGGGGCGTCCGAGCCGTCGGTCCCGCTCCGGGGGGACTCCTCGCGCCCCCCGCCGAAGGGACCACCGGGGCCGAAGGGGCCACCGGGGCCGAACGGGCCGCCCTCGCCGAACGGCCCGTCGGGGCCGAAGGGACCCCCGGCGCCGCGCCGGCCGGGGCCGCTCTTGCGGAGGCGCTCGGAGCCCCCGGTGCCACCCGAATCCCCGGCACCGCCGGGGGCACCCGCCCCGGCTCCCCGCCGGGCCCGATCGGCGGCCCGGCGCATCTCCTCGCGCAGGGACCGGGCCGAACCGTGCACGTCCTCCCGGATGTCCCCGGCCAGGGCGGCGAGGGAGGCGTGGATCTCGCGCTCCAGGTGGGTCAGCTCCTGCTCGCGCGCGGCCAGCTCGGCCTCTCCCTCCGGGGTGAGGGAGTAGACCTTCCGGCCGCCCTCGGTGGTGTGGGTGACCAGGCCCTCGGCCTCGAGCTTGGCGAGCCGGGGGTAGACGGTCCCGGCGGAGGGGGCGTACAGCCCCTGGAAACGCTGTTCGAGCAGCCGGATCACCTCGTAGCCGTGGCGGGGGGACTCGGCGAGCAGCTTGAGCAGGTACAGCCGCAGGCGACCGTGACCGAAGACGGGGGGCATGTCAGACGTCCTTCCGCAGGGTGCCGGCGGTTTCGGGCTCCTCGGGGCCGGCGGGCCGACGGAGCAGGGCGATCGCCCCGGAGACACTGTGCAACCGCACCGAGCCGGCGCCCGTGCCGATGGTGCCGGTCAGGCGGTGCGAGCCCCACTGCCTCTCGGTGGTCAGCGCCGGGAACTCGCTGGAGAGGGCGCCGGTGGTGGTGTGGGCGCCGACGGTGGCTCCCGGCTGCTCGGGGAGGCGGACGGCCAGCTCCCCGGAGACGCTGTGCAGTCGGACCTCGCGCTCACCGGGGACGGGGACGAGGTCGATCAGCGCCCCTCCGGTCACGGAGTCGGCCCGTACCGACCTCCCCGCGTGGCCGACCAGGGTGAGGTCCCCGGAGACGGTGGTGAAGCGCAGGTCGCCGGTGAGCGACTCGGCCTCCAGGGAACCGGAGACGGTCTCCGCCCGGACGGCGCCGGTGGGGCCGACCAGGGTGACGTCACCGCTCACGCTGCGCACGCAGGTGTCGCCGGTGAGGCCCGAGACGACCGCGCCGGCGCCGACCACGCCGATGTTCAGCCGGGCGGCGGCGGGCACCGAGAGCGAGACCACCGCGCGGCGCTCGGGGATCCCGCGGTCGAAGAACCGCAGGAAGCCCTGCCAGGGGACGTCGTCGTAGCCGATGACCAGACGGGTGCCCTCGCGGGTCACCCGCAGGGGCGCGCCCTTCACCTCGGAGATCTCCAGCGCGGCACCGGGGGCACCGGTGGTGCCGACGATGTTGACCGCGCCGTTGACCAGTCGGAACTGGACCTCCTCCACGGGGCCCCCGACGTCGAACGCGGCGGGCTCCTCGATCAGTCGGCCGGTCCCCCACTCCTCGCCGGTGCCGCCGGTCTCGCCGGTCATGGATCCTCCCGCACGCTCAACAGCCCTGATGATGGGGATGGCGCGGCGACTCGTCCCCGCCATCCCCATTCACGATATATCGCGTGTCGGGTTTGTCAAGCTATTGAGTATCGCGTTGTGCGGCGCGGGCGCGCGATCGACCCCGTGCCCCCGGGCCGACCCCGGGCCGACACGGTCGATCGCCGACTACTCGTCGTCCTCGTCGTCCAGGCGGGCCAACCAGGTCGCCAACCGCTCCACGGGCACCTCGAAGTCGGGGTTCAGATCCACGAAGACCCGCAACTGCTCCGCCAGCCAGCCCAGGGTGACCTCCTCGTCCCCCCGACGCCCCTCCAACTCCTCGATCCCGCGATCGGTGAAGTACACGGTGTGTTTTTCCTTCCTTCTCGCTGCCTCTTCGCCGCCGGGCGCGTCTCCCCGCCGGGCGGCCCCGCCCACGGCGAAGGGCCGGACCCCGTGACCACGGGACCCGGCCCTTCGCCGAGGCGTCACCGACACCGGTCGGTCAGATGTCGAAGACCTCGTTCACCAGCGCCCGCTGCTCCGCCTGGTGCCGCTTGGCCGAGCCCACCGCCGGGGAGGAGGAGGACGGCCGGGACACCCGGCGCAGCCGGTCGGCGTTCGGCACCGGGTCCGATCCGATGATCAGGTCCAGGTGGTCCACCAGGTTGAGCGCGATGAACGGCCACGCACCCTGGTTCGCCGGCTCCTCCTGGGCCCAGATGAACTTCTCCGCGCCCCGGTAACGACCCATCTCGGTCTGGATCTCCTCGCCGGGCAGCGGGTACAGCCGCTCCAGCCGGATCAGCGCCGTGTCGGTCGCGCCGCGCTTCTCCCGCTCCGCCGCCAGGTCGTAGTAGACCTTGCCGGAGCAGAAGACCACCTTGTTGACGCCCGCCGGGTCCACGGTGTCGTCACCGATGACCGGACGGAACCCGCCGGTGGTGAACTCCTCCGCGGTCGAGGTCGCCGCCTTCAGCCGCAGCAGCGACTTCGGGGTGAAGACGATCAGCGGCTTGTGGTGCGGGTTGTGGACCTGCCAGCGCAGCAGGTGGAAGTAGTTCGACGGCAGGGTCGGCATCGCCACGGTCATGCTGTCCTGCGCGCACAGCTGCAGGAACCGCTCGATGCGGGCCGAGGAGTGGTCCGGTCCCTGACCCTCGTAGCCGTGCGGCAGCAGCAGCGTGACCCCGGAGGTCTGCCCCCACTTCTGCTCGGCGGAGGAGATGAACTCGTCCACGGTGATCTGCGCGCCGTTGACGAAGTCGCCGAACTGCGCCTCCCACATCACCAGCGCCTCGGGCCGGGCCAGCGAGTAGCCGTACTCGAAGCCCATCGCCGCGTACTCGCTCAGCAGCGAGTCGTAGACGTTGAACCGGGCCTGGTCCTCGGAGAGGTACAGCAGCGGGGTGTACTCGTCGCCGTTCTTCTGGTCGATGAGGACCGAGTGCCGCTGCGCGAAGGTGCCGCGGCGGGAGTCCTGACCGGCCAGCCGCACCGGGGTGCCCTCCAGCAGCAGCGAGCCGATGGCCAGCGCCTCGCCCATCGCCCAGTCGATCGTGCCGTCCCCGATCATCGCCGCACGCCGCTGGAGCTGCGGCAGCAGACGCGGGTGGACGGTGATCCGCTCGGGGATGTTGACCTGCGACTCGGCGACCCGCTTGAGCACGTCCTGGCTGACACCGGTCTCCACGGCCACCGGGAAGGCGGGACGCGGGGCGGGCAGATCGGCGCCGGCCGGCGCGTCGGTGGCCTCGCGGACCTCCTTGAAGACCTTCTCCAGCTGCTCCTGGAAGTCCTGGAGCGCCTGCTCGGCCTCCTCCACCGTGATGTCGCCGCGCCCGATCAGGGACTCGGTGTACAGCTTGCGCACCGAGCGCTTCTTGTCGATCAGGCTGTACATCAGCGGCTGGGTGAAGGCCGGGTTGTCGCCCTCGTTGTGGCCGCGACGGCGGTAGCAGACCAGGTCGATGACGACGTCCTTGTTGAACGCCTGCCGGTACTCGAAGGCCAGCCGGCCCACCCGGCACACCGCCTCCGGGTCGTCGCCGTTGACGTGGAAGATCGGGGCCTCGATCATCCGCGCCACGTCGGTGCAGTACATCGAGGACCGCGAGGAGTCCGGCGGGGCGGTGTAGCCGACCTGGTTGTTGATGACGATGTGCACGGTGCCACCGGTGCGGTAGCCGCGCAGCTGGGACATGTTCAGGGTCTCGGCGACCACGCCCTGACCGGCGAACGCGGCGTCGCCGTGCAGCAGGATCGGCAGCACCGTGAAGTCCGCGCCGCCCTTGCCGATGATGTCCTGCTTGGCCCGGGCCACACCCTCGACCACCGGGTTGACCGCCTCCAGGTGGGAGGGGTTGGCGGCCAGGGTGACCTTGACCTTCTCGCCGCCCAGGCCGGTGAAGGTGCCCTCGGTGCCCAGGTGGTACTTCACGTCGCCGGAGCCGTGCATCGACTTCGGGTCGAGGTTGCCCTCGAACTCGCGGAAGATCTGCGCGTAGGACTTGCCGACGACGTTGGCCAGCACGTTCAGCCGACCGCGGTGGGCCATGCCGATGACGGCTTCGTCCAGGGACGCGCCCGCGGCCTCGTCGAGGATCGAGTCCAGCAGCGGGATGACGGACTCGCCGCCCTCCAGGGAGAAGCGCTTCTGACCGACGTACTTGGTCTGCAGGAAGGTCTCGAACGCCTCGGAGGCGTTGAGCCGGCGCAGGATCCGCAGCTGCTCCTCGCGCTCCGGCGGGGTGTGCGGACGCTCCACCCGGTCCTGGATCCACTTGCGCTCGCTCGGGTCCTGGATGTGCATGTACTCGATGCCGGTGGTGCGGCAGTACGAGTCGCGCAGCACGCCGAGGATGTCACGGAGCTTGAGCATCGCCTTGCCCGCGAACCCGCCGACCGCGAACTCCCGCTCCAGGTCCCACAGGGTGAGCCCGTGTTCCTTGATGTCCAGGTCGGGGTGGCGGCGCTGCTTGTACTCCAGCGGGTCGGTGTCGGCCATCAGGTGGCCGCGCACGCGGTAGGCGTGGATCAGGTCGAAGACCCGCGCGGCCTTGGTGACCTCGTCGTCGTGGCTGACGTCGATGTCGCGGTGCCAGCGGACCGGCTCGTAGGGAATGCGCAGGGCCTCGAAGATGCGGTCGTAGAACTCGTCCTCGCCCAGCAGCAGGTTGCTCATCACCCGCAGGAACTCACCCGAGGCGGCACCCTGGATGACCCGGTGGTCGTAGGTGCTGGTGAGCGTCATCACCTTGGAGACGCCCAGGCGGTTGAGGGTGTCCTGGGAGGTGCCCTGGAACTCCGCGGGGTACTCCATGGCGCCGACGCCGACGATGACCGACTGGCCCGGCATCAGACGCGGCACCGAGTGGACGGTGCCGATGCCGCCGGGGTTGGTCAGCGAGGCGGTGACACCGCTGAAGTCGTCCATCGTCAGCTTGTTGGCGCGGGCGCGCCGGACGATGTCCTCGTAGGCCTGCCAGAACTCGAAGAAGGTGAGCGTCTCGGCCTTCTTGATGGCGGCCACCACGAGCTGCCGGTCACCGTTCGGCTTGACCAGGTCGATGGCCAGGCCGAGGTTCACGTGCTCGGGCTTGACCAGGGTGGGCTTGCCGTCCCGCTCCGCGTAGGAGTGGTTCATGGACGGCATCGCCTTGAGCGCCTGCACCATGGCGTAGCCGATGAGGTGGGTGAAGGAGACCTTCCCGCCCCGGGCGCGCTTGAGGTGGTTGTTGATGACGATGCGGTTGTCGAACAGCAGCTTCACCGGCACCGCGCGCACGGAGGTGGCGGTCGGCAGCTCCAGCGACGCGTTCATGTTCCGCGCCACGGCGGCGGAGGGACCGCGCAGGACGGTGTACTCCGGTCCGGCGCCGCTCCCCTCGTCCTTCTTCTTCGCGGCCGGCGCGTTGTCCCGGGGGGTGCGGGCGGCCGGGGCCTTGGG
>NZ_VKHS01000659.1 GCF_014141525.1 Streptomyces calidiresistens | reverse complement strand
GGGGTGCCGGATGTGGGTGTGCCGGTGGTGTCGGTGGGTTCGGTGGTGCCGGACGCGGGGGTGGAGTGGGCGTCGGTGGGGTCGGGTGATCCGGCGTATGTGATCTTCACGTCGGGTTCGACGGGTCGGCCGAAGGGGGTGGTGGTCGGTCACGGGGCGTTGGCGGCTCATGTGGCGGCGGCGCGGGAGTGCTTCGCGATCACCCCCGGGGACCGCGTGCTGTCCCTCGCCTCGCTCTCCTTCGACGCCTCGCTGGAGCAGATCCTCCCCGCCCTCACGACCGGCGCGACCGTCGTCCTGCGCCCCGACGAGATCTGGTCGGTGGAGGACCTGGCCGCCCGCGTCCGCGAACACCGGATCACCGTCACCGAACTCACCCCCTCCTACTGGGAGGAGGTCGTCGCCCGGCTCGACACCGTCGCCCCCGACCTGGCCGGTCTCCGGCTGTTGGTCACCGGCGGCGAGGCGCTGCCGGCGGCACCCCTGGGCCGCTGGTTCGACCACCTCCCGGGGGTCCCGATCGTCAACACCTACGGTCCGACCGAGGCGGTCGTCTCGGCCACCGCGCACCGGGTCACCGCCCCCGTCCCCGGACGGGTGCCGATCGGCCGGCCCCTGGGCTCCCGCCGGGCCCTGGTGGTGGACCGGCGCGGACGACCGGTACCCGTGGGCGTTCCCGGCGAGCTGTTGATCGGCGGGCCGGAGCTGGCCCTCGGCTACCTCGGCCGGCCCGGGCCGACGGCCGAGCGCTTCGTGCCCGACCCGTCGGGCGAACCCGGAGCCCGCGTCTACCGCACCGGGGACCTGGTGCGCCGGCTGCCCTCGGGGGACCTGGAGTTCCTGGGCCGTACCGACGACCAGGTCAAGATCCGGGGCTTCCGGGTCGAGCCCGGCGAGATCGAGGCCGTCCTGGCCGAGTGCCCCGGCGTCACCGCCGCCGCCGTCACGGCCGGCCCCGACGGTCCCGGCGGCCGGCGGCTGATCGCCCACGTGGTCCCCGCGGAGGGAACGGAACCGTCCTTCGAGGCGCTGCGCTCCCACTGCGCCGACCACCTCCCCGACCACGCCGTGCCCTCCTTCTTCACCACGTTGGACCGCCTGCCGGTCAACGCCTCCGGCAAGCTGGACCGAGCGGCCCTGCCCGCCCCGGAACCCGGCCGGATCACCGGCGGCACGCCCCACGTCCCGCCCCGCGACGACACCGAGCGGACGATCGCGGCCATCTGGGCCGAGGTGCTGGGGGTCGAGCGCGTCGGCATCGACGACGGCTTCTTCGACCTCGGCGGCCACTCCCTGCTGGCGACCATGGCCGTCTCCCGGGTCGCCGAGCGGCTCGGGCGGGAGATCGAACTGCGCACCCTCTTCGAGAACCCCCGCATCCGGGAGTTCGCCCCGGTCGTCACCGCCGCCCGCCGCGTCGACGCCGACACCGTCGTCCCCGCCGACCGCGAGGGGCCCCTGCCGCTGTCCTTCGCCCAGGAGCGGCTGTGGTTCCTGGACCGGATGTCCCCGCTGGGGGAGGACTATGTCCTGTGGTACTGCCGGCGCGTGCGCGGCGGCCTGGACCGCGTCGCCTGGCAGGGCGCCCTGGACGATGTGGCGGCCCGTCACGAGGTGCTGCGCACCGCGTTGATCGAGGTCGACGGGCGCCCGGTCCAGCAGATCCGGCCGCCCGCCCCCGTTCCGCTGGAGTGGCACCCGGCCCCGGCCGGGGGGCACGGGGACGCCGGGGAGGACGTGCCGGAGCGGGTCCGGGAACGGGCCGTCGAGCTGGCCCGCCGCCGGTTCGCACTGGACGAGCCGCCGATGCTGCGCTCCGGGGTGTGGGAGCTGGGACCGGAGGACCACGTCGCGGTCGTCGCCTTCCACCACGTGGCCATCGACGGCTGGTCCAAGGACGTCTTCCTGGAGGAGCTGTCCGCCTGCTACCGGGCCCGACTGGCCGGCACCACCGCGGACCTGCCGCCGCTGCCGGTGCAGTACGCCGACTTCGCCGTGTGGCAGCGCGAGCGCGCCGCATCCCCCGGCGCCGAGGCCGGCCTGCGGTACTGGGAGACCGCCCTGGCCGGGGTCCCCCCGCTGGAACTGCCCACCGACCGGCCCCGCCCGGCGGTGCGTTCCGGCCGCGGCGGAGCCGTGGAGATCCCGCTGGGCGACGATCTGCCGGAGCGGATCGACGCGCTGGCCCGCCGGCACGGCGCCACCCGGTTCATGGTGCTGCTGGCGGTGGTGCAGGTGGTGCTCGCCCGCTGGTCGGGTCAGGAGGACATCGCGGTGGGGACCCCGGTCGCGGGACGGGACCGGGTGGAGCTGGAGCGCCTGATCGGGTTCTTCGTCAACACCGTGGTGCTGCGCGGCGATCTCTCCGGGGACCCCGCCTTCACCGAGCACCTGGAGCGGGTCCGGGCGGACGTGCTCGGGGCCTTCGACCACCGGGAGGTGCCCTTCGAGCACGTGGTGAACCGGCTGCGGCCCGAGCGCGACCTCTCCCGCACCCCCCTCTTCCAGGTCATGTTCGACGTCCAGGAGGGTTCCGACGCCTCCGGTCGCCTCCTCGATCGGGAGGTCGGGACGATCGCGCTGCCCTGGCGATCGGCCAAGTTCGACCTGACCGTCACCTTCGTGGTCTCCCCGGGGCGCTTCGCCCTCAACGTCGAGTACAGCGACGACCTGTTCGAGCCCGACACCGTCACCCGGTTCGCCGAGCACGTCGGTCGGGCCCTGGTCGCGGCCCTGGACGCCCCGACGACCCCGGTGGGCGACCTGGAGCTGTGCGCGCCCTCGGAGCGGGCCGCCCTGACCGCCGCCGGAACCGCGTCCGCCTCGGCCGGGGACGCCCCCCGTCCGGTGCGGTTGTGGGGTGGTGGTGGTTCGGCGGTGGTGTGTGGGGATCGGGTGGTGTCGTACGGGGAGTTGGAGGGGTTGTCGGGGGGTGTGGCCGGTGCGTTGCGGGGTGCCGGTGTGGGTGTGGGTGATGCGGTGGGGGTGTGTGTGGGTCGTGGGGTGTGGTCGGTGGCGGCGATGTGGGGGGTGTGGCGTGCGGGGGGTGTGTACGTGCCGTTGGATCCGGCGTTGCCGGTGGAGCGGTTGAGGTACATGGTGGCGGAGGCCGGTGTGGGGGTGGTGGT
>NZ_VKHS01000658.1 GCF_014141525.1 Streptomyces calidiresistens | reverse complement strand
GGAAAGGGGCGGAAGAGCGGGCGGGGAGGGATCAGCTCATGCCGATCCGCTTCATCACCCGCAGCGCGCGGGTCATCAGGGCGGCGTGGGCGCGGTTGTCCATGCCGAGGGCGGGTCCCAACGGCAGCAGGCGCTGCCGGGCCACGGTCTGGGCCTCGGTGAAGCGCAGGAGGCCCTCGGCGCCGTGCCGGCGGCCGATCCCGGAGTCGCCCATGCCACCCATGGGGGCACGGACGCTGCCGTAGGCGGCGCCGTAGCCCTCGTTGATGTTGACGGTGCCGGTGCGCAGGCGGGCGGCGATGGCCCCGGCGCGGCAGATGTCGCGGCTCCACACCGAGGCGTTCAGACCGTAGGGGCCGGCATCGGCCAGGCGCAGCGCCTCCTCGTCGTCGGCGAAGCGGTGGACGGCGACGACCGGCCCGAAGGTCTCCTCGGCGTGCATCTCCATCCCGGGGGTGACGCCCTCCAGGACGGTGGGCTCGTGGAACCAGGGCCCGAGGTCGGGACGGGGCCGACCGCCGGTGAGGATCCGGGCGCCGCCGGCGACGGCGTCGGTGACGTGCCGGGTGACCACGTCGAGTTGGGCGCGGGAGGAGAGCGAACCGAGGTCGATGTCCCAGTCCAGGCCCGGGCCCATCCGCAGGGCGGCGGTGCGGGCGAGGAAGCGGTCGAGGAAGGCGTCGGCGATCCGCTCGTGGACCAGCAGGCGCTCGATGGAGACGCACAGTTGGCCGGCGGAGGTGAAGCAGGCCCGCACGGCGCCCTCGGCGGCCCGGTCGGGGTCGGCGTCGTCGAGGACGAGCATCGGATTCTTGCCGCCGAGTTCGAGGTCCACGCCGATCAGGCGGTCGCCGGCGGCCCGGGCGACCTGTCGGCCGGTGCGGGTGGAGCCGGTGAAGGAGAGGTGGTCCACGACGGCGATCACGGCCGGGCCGACGACCGGGCCGGTGCCGAGGACGATCTGCCACACCGCCGGGGGCAGCCCGGCCTCGATCAGCAGGCGGCGGGCCCACAGGGCGGTGAGGGCGGTCTCGGTGTCGGGCTTCATCAGCACGGCGTTGCCGGCGACCAGCGCGGGCAGGGCGTCCCCGACCGTGAGCTCCAGGGGGTAGTTCCAGGGGGCGATGATCCCGACGACGCCGCGCGGCCGGCGGTGCTCCACCGCGGTGGTCAGCCCGGGTACGGCCCCGCTGTGGCGACGGGGCCGCAGGTGGGCGGGGGCGCGCCGGCCGTAGTGGCGGGCGGCCAGGGCGACCGACTGGACCTCCTCGTGGGCGTGCAGGCGGGACTTGCCGGTCTCCAGTTGGACGAGGTCGAGCACCTCGTCCTGGCGGTTCAGCAGCAGGTCGTGGAAGCGCAGCAGCACGGCGGCGCGCTCGCGGGGGGATCGGGCGGCCCAGGCGGCCTGCGCGGTGCGCGCCCGGTCGCGGGCGACGGTCACCTCCTCGACGGTGGCGGCGGGGAGGTCGGCCAGCCGTTCGCCGGTGAAGGGGGTGTGGCAGCAGGTGCTCTCGCTGCCGATGACGTCGGCGGTGAGCCGGCGCACCAGGGTGGGATCGACCGTCGCGACGACGGGGCGGGGACGGGCCGGGACCGATTCGATCGTCATGACGCGAGGGTAGGCCGACGGGCCCGCACTGCCTACCCGTTGGTAACCGTTTTTCGCCGAGGGTGCCGGCGATCGCCGGCACCCTCGGCGTCTTCGGCGTCCTCGTCGTCTTCGGCCGGGCGCCGCGCGCCCCGACCGGCGGGACCGGTCCGGCGGGGACGCGGCGCGGCCGGTGCCCGGATGGGTCGGGCGGTCATCCCCGCCGGGCGTAGGTGTCGGCGACGGTCGCGTGCACCCCGGCGATCTCGTCCCGGGAACTCTCCGGCCCGCGCACCATCACCACGTGGTACCGGTCGTCGATCAGCAGCACCCGGTTCTGCGCGTACCGCATGCCGGAGCGGTCCCAGGTGAAGCCGCCCTCGGCCATCAGGATGTTGCCCACCCGGGTGGTGCGCAGGCTGCCGGAGGACTTCCACGCCGAGTCGCGGTACTCGCGCAGCTCCGGCTGGGACTGCAACTGGTAGGCCATCGGGTCGTCGCCGAATTCGCCGGTGTCGTCCCGGCCGACGACCACCACCAGTTCCAGGCCGTCGCCGACGTAGCGGACCACGTCGCCGCCGTCCTCGCGGCGCTGCCAGCCGTCCGGGACGGCGATGGCGAAGCCGGCCGGGTCCTGCGCCAGCGAGTAGCCGCCGGGGGCGCCGGGGCCCGCGGTGGGCTCGGTGCCGGGAGTGGGGTCGGGCGCGGCCGTCCCCTCGCCGGTGTCCCCGGGGTCGGGGGCGCCCGTCCCGCCGCCGTCCTCGCCGGTCTCCCCGGGGTCGGTGGGCTCCTGCGGGCCGGGGCTGCCGGCCCCGGTGGGATCGACCGGCGGTTCGGTCGGGGTCGGATCGGTGCCGGGACCCGCGCCGTCCTCGTCCGAACCCGGCAGCAGGAACGCGGCCAGCGCCACCGCCAACCCGCACAGCAGCAGCACCAGCAGGAGCAGCAGCCACCCCAGGCGGTTGGGGGAGGCGTCGGGCCGTTTGCGGCGGGACACCAGCTCGCCGCGCCGGCGCACCACCGGCAGCCGGCGGGGGTCGGCGGGCGCCCCGGCCTCCAGCATGGGCGGGGCGGTGACCGTGCGGCGGCCCACGTCGGGCTCGGGCGCCGAGCGGATGATCGATCGCAGCCAGCCGCGGACCTCCTCGGGATGGGGGCGCTCGGTGGGGTCCTGGCGCAACAAGGAGTCCACCACCGGGCGCAGGGCGCCGCACTCCTCGGCGAAGGCGGGCTGTTCGGAGACCACCGCCTGGACCAGCTCCAGGACGTTGTCCTCCGGGTAGGGCGGGTGGCCCTGGACGGCGCGGAAGAGCAGGGCGCCCAGCGCCCACAGGTCGGCGGCGGGCCCGACGGGCGGGGCGAGCCGCCAGTGCTCGTACACCGGGCCGGCCTGTTCGGGCGCCCAGCGCTCGGTGACGGGGCCGACCACGGCCATCCGGGCCTGGCGGGCGCGCTCGGCGGCCCGGGCGCTGTCGGGGCCGCGGTAACGGCGGTCGGCGGCGGGGGCGTCGCCCGGGTCGGCGGGGCGCGCCGGGACCGGGGTC
>NZ_VKHS01000657.1 GCF_014141525.1 Streptomyces calidiresistens | reverse complement strand
GCACGATGTTTCCCGAGCACGGAACGAGGAACCCCGCCCATGGCCTCCCTCTCCGACGCGACCCGCGGACGCCTGCTCCACGGCGGCGACTACAACCCCGAACAGTGGCCCGAGGAGGTGTGGGCCGAGGACGTACGTCTGATGCGCGAGGCCGGCGTCAACCTCGCCACCGTCGGCGTCTTCTCCTGGGCCCGCATCGAACCCCGCCCCGGGGTTCGCGACTTCGACTGGCTCGACCGCGTGATGGACCTGCTCCACGACGCCGGGATCGGCGTCTGCCTGGCCACCGCCACCGCCTCCCCGCCGCCGTGGATGGGCGCCCGCCACCCGGAGACCCTGCCGCGCGACGAGAACGGCACGATCCTGTGGTACGGCTCACGCCAGCAGTACTGCCCCTCCTCACCGATCTACCGCGAGTACGCCGCCCGACTGGCGGGCGACATCGCCGACCGCTACGCCCACCACCCCGCGCTGCGCCTGTGGCACGTCAACAACGAGTACTGCACCCACTGCTGGTGCGATGTGACCGCCGAGCACTTCCGTCGCTGGCTGCGGGACCGCTACGGCGACCCGGACGCCCTCAACGAGGCGTGGGGCACCGCCTTCTGGAGCCAGCGCTACGACGACTGGTCGGAGGTGATCCCGCCGCGCCGCACCCCCTATCTGGTCAACCCGACCCAGAAGCTCGACTTCCACCGCTTCACCTCGGACGCCCTGCTGGAGTGCCACACCGCCGAGCGCGACATCCTCCGCGCCCGCCGCGCCGACATCCCGGTGACGACCAACTTCATGCCGCTCTTCCCCGGTCAGGACGGCTGGCGCTGGTCGGCGGAGGAGGACGTGGTCTCCGTCGACATCTACCCGGACCCGCGCGCCGACCACCGATCGGTCGGCGGCGCCCCCTTCGGAGCCCTCGTCCAGGACCTCACCCGCTCCCAGGCCGGAGGGCCGTGGATGCTCATGGAGCAGGCCGCCGCCGCCGTGAACTGGCGGGGGGTGAACCCGCCCAAGGCGGACGGGCTGATGCGGCTGTGGTCCCTCCAGGCGGTCGCCCGGGGCGCCGACGCCATCTGCTTCTTCCAGTGGCGCCAGTCCCGACAGGGCAGCGAGAAGTTCCACTCCGCGATGCTCCCGCACGCCGGTGAGCGCTCCCGGGGCTTCCGCCGGGTCGCCGAACTGGGCGCCGATCTGGCGCGGCTCTCCGACTCGGGGGAGGTGGTGGGCGCCCGCAACACCGCCGAGGTCGTGGTGCTGCACGACTGGGACTCGTGGTGGGCCGACGGCCAGCCCGGCCGCCCCTCCGCGGAGGTGGACCACGCCGAGGTGTTGCGCGAGTGGCACCGCGCGCTGTGGAGCCGCAACACCGCCTGCGACCTCGCCCACCCGGAGGCAGACCTCTCCGGCTACCGGGTGATCGTCGTCCCGCACCTGTACCTGATGAGCGACGCCGCGCTGGACAACCTGGTGGAGCGGGTCCGGGCGGGCGCCACGCTCGTCTGCGGCTGGTCCACCGGCGTCGCCGACCCCGACGACCGCATCCGCGAGGGCGGGATGGACGCCCGCCTGCGCGACCTGCTGGGCATCGACCTGATCCACGAGTGGTGGCCCATGGAGGCGGGGGAGAGCGGCAGGCTCGACGACGGCACCACCGGCACCCTGTGGAGCGAGGACCTGGAGCCCCTGGAGGGGCAGGACGGCGGACCGGAGGTGATCGCCCGCTGGGCGGGGGGCGAGTTGGACGGGCGGCCCGCGATCCTGCGGCACACCCCGTTTCCCGATGCCTTCCCCGAACCGGCCGGCGGGGCCGGGGCCCCCGGGGCCCCGGGGGTGACGTGGTACCTCTCCACGCAGCCCGATCCGGCGGCGCTGGAGGCGCTGCTGGCCCGCGCCGCGGCCGGGGCCGGGGTGAAGCCCGTGCTCGCCGACACCCCCGACGGGGTGGAGGCGGTGCGCCGGGGCGAGGTGCTCTTCCTCCTCAACCACCGTCCCGAGCCGGTCGACGTCATCCTGCCGGAGCCGGGCACCGACCTGCTCACCGGTCAAAGGTGCGAGGGCGAGGTGACCCTGGAGCGGTACGGGGTCCTGGCCCTGCGCCCCTGACACGCCCGGTCCGGGCCCCGGCACCGGGGGCCCGGACCGGGGCGGCGGACCGGCGGAAAACCGGGTGCGGAGGATCTTTCCTCCCCCTACCGTCGCACCATGGACCAACCGGAGGAAACACCGGAGAACCCACCCCCCAACCACTTCGACGAGAGCGTGGCCGCCGGCTACGACGACTCCACCGCCACGATGGCCGAACCGGCCGTCCTCGACCCCACCCTGGACCTGCTGACCGAACTCGCCGCGGGCGGGGAGACCCTCGAACTCGGCATCGGCACCGGCCGGGTGGCGCTCCCCCTGGCCGCCCGGGGCGTCCCCGTCCACGGCATCGACCTCTCCCCGCAGATGGTCGCCCGACTGCGGGCCAAGCCCGGCGGCGACGCGATCCCCGTCGCGATCGGCGACTTCGCGACCACCCGGGTCGAGGGCTCCTTCTCCCTGGCCTACCTGATCTTCAACACGATCACGAACCTCACCACGCAGGACGCGCAGGTCGACTGCTTCCGCAACGTCGCCGAACACCTGGCGCCCGGCGGTCGGTTCCTGATCGAGGTCGGGCTCCCCGAACTCGACCGGCTCACCGCCGCGGGCGACGCCGGGGAGACCGGGAACGCCGAGGACATCGGACACCGGAAGCCCGCCGGCCCCTTCCCGCCCGCCGCCCCGGGGAACACCGTGCTCTTCCGCGCCGGTCCGCCGGTGTGGGGCTTCGACGTGTACGACACCGCCACCCAGGCGATGAGCTCGAACCACGTGGAGATCGTCGACGGGCGCGGCACCTTCCGCTCGATCCCCTTCCGGTACGTGTGGCCCGCGGAGATGGATCTGATGGCCCGTCTCGCCGGGCTGCGTCCGTACGCCCGGTGGGAGGACTGGGACCGTACGCCCTTCACCTCCCGCAGCCGTCGGATCGTCGCGGTGTGGGAGAAGCCGGCCGCCCCGGCCTGAGCCGCCCCGCCCCGACCGCCCCGGGGCGGGCCACCGGACGGGGCAAGCCCGGGAAGCACCCTCCCGGACCCGGCCCCGTACCGG
>NZ_VKHS01000656.1 GCF_014141525.1 Streptomyces calidiresistens | reverse complement strand
GCACCCCCGCCTCTCCCGCCGAGGCCCCCGTCGGCTCCGACACCGCCGGAAGCCGCGCCACCGGACCCGACACCCCCGCCGCCCCCGGCTTCGCCGAGCTGGCGGAGCGGCTGCGCGCCCTGACACCGGACGACGAGCGCCGGCTGGGCCGACGGCTGGAGGGTGCGCGCCGGGTGCGCAAGCCCGCCGCCCGGGCCGCCGTACTGGCCGAGATCGCCGCCGCCGTGGAGGAGGCGGAGCTGCGCCTGGAACTGCGGCGCGCCTCGGTACCGGAGATCCGCTATCCCGAGGAGCTGCCGGTCAGCCGCCGCCGGGACGTGATCCGGGAGGCGATCCGGGACCACCAGGTGGTGATCGTCGCCGGCGAGACCGGTTCGGGCAAGACGACGCAGCTGCCGAAGATCTGCATGGAACTGGGCCGGGGCGTGCGGGGGTTGATCGGCCACACCCAGCCGCGTCGGATCGCCGCCCGCACGGTGGCGCAGCGGGTCGCGGACGAGCTGAACACCCCGCTGGGGGAGACGGTCGGATGGAAGGTCCGCTTCACCGACCAGGTCGGCCCGAACACCATGGTCAAGCTGATGACGGACGGCATCCTGCTGGCCGAGATCCAGCACGACCGGGAGTTGCGCCGGTACGACACGATCATCATCGACGAGGCGCACGAGCGGTCCCTGAACATCGACTTCCTGCTCGGCTACCTCGCGCAACTGCTCCCCCGCCGCCCCGACCTGAAGGTGATCATCACCTCGGCGACGATCGACCCGGAGCGGTTCGCCCGGCACTTCCGCACCCCGGACGGGGAGGAGGCGCCGATCGTGGAGGTGTCGGGGCGCACGTATCCGGTGGAGGTGCGGTACCGGCCGCTGCTGGAGGAGCGCCCCGGGGCGACCGGCGAGGAGGACGGCCCGGCCGGCGGGGCCGAGGAGCGGGACCAGATCACGGCCATCCGGGACGCCGTGGACGAGCTGTGCGCGGAGGGCCCGGGGGACATCCTGGTCTTCCTCTCCGGTGAGCGGGAGATCCGGGACACCGCCGAGGCCCTGGGCAAGCACCTGGCCCCCGGCGGCCGGGGCGGTCGGCCGGCGGGCGCCGGCGAGGTGGAGGTGCTGCCGCTGTACGCGCGGCTGAGCCACGCCGAGCAGCAGCGGGTCTTCCAGCGCCACTCCGGGCGCCGGGTGGTGCTGGCCACGAACGTGGCGGAGACCTCGTTGACCGTGCCGGGCATCAAGTACGTCATCGATCCCGGTTTCGCGCGGATCTCCCGCTACAGCCACCGCACCAAGGTGCAGCGGCTGCCGATCGAACCGGTCTCGCAGGCGAGCGCCAACCAGCGCAAGGGCCGCTGCGGGCGCACCAGCGACGGCATCTGCATCCGGCTGTACTCGGAGGAGGACTTCGCCTCCCGGCCGGAGTTCACCGACCCGGAGATCCTGCGCACCAACCTGGCGTCGGTGATCCTGCAGATGAACGCGGCGGGCCTGGGCGAGGTGGAGCGCTTCCCGTTCATCGACCCGCCGGACCACCGCAGCGTGCGGGCGGGCGTGCAGTTGCTGGAGGAACTGCACGCGCTGGACACGACGCACCGGGATCCGCGCAAACGGCTGACGGAGACCGGCCGCCGGTTGGCGCAGCTGCCGGTGGACCCGCGGTTGGCGCGGATGGTGCTGGAGGCCGAGCGCAACGGCTGCGTGCGCGAGGTGCTGGTGATCGTGGCGGCGCTGTCGATCCAGGACCCGCGCGAGCGGCCGGCGGAGCTGCAGCAGCAGGCGGACGCGAAGCACCGGCGGTTCCGCGAGGGGCCGGCCGAGACCTCGGACTTCCTGGCGCTGTGGAACCTGTGGGAGTACGTGCGCGAGCGGCAGCGGGAGCTGTCGTCCTCGGCGTTCCGCCGGATGTGCCGCGACGAGTTCCTGAACTGGCTGCGGATACGCGAGTGGCAGGACATCGTGGGCCAGTTGCGCACCGTGGTCAAACAGATGGGGATCGGCGCCGGGGAGAGCGGGAACCCGCTCGCGGACCCGGACCGGATCCATCAGTCCCTGCTGGCGGGCCTGTTGTCGCACATCGGGCTGAAGGACACCGAGAAGCAGGAGTACCTGGGGGCGCGCGGTGCGCGGTTCGCGGTGTTCCCCGGGTCGGCGCTGTTCCGCAAGCCGCCGCGGTGGGTGATGTCGGCGGAGCTGGTGGAGACCTCCCGGCTGTGGGCGCGGGTGAACGCGCGGATCGAGCCGGAGTGGGTGGAGCCGCTCGCCGAGCACCTGGTGAAGCGGACGTACAGCGAGCCGCACTGGGAGCAGAAGCAGGCGGCGGTGATGGCCTACGAGCGGGTCACCCTGTACGGGGTGCCGCTGGTGGCGAACCGCAAGGTCAACTACGGGCGGATCGACCCGGAGACCTGTCGGGAGCTGTTCATCCGGCACGCCCTGGTGGAGGGCGACTGGCGGACCCACCACGAGTTCTTCCGGGAGAACCGGAAGCTGCTGGCGGAGGTCGAGGAGCTGGAGCACCGGGCACGGCGCCGCGACATCCTGGTGGACGACGAGACGCTCTTCGACTTCTACGACCAACGGGTGCCCGAGCACGTGGTGTCGGGTGCGCACTTCGACTCCTGGTGGAAGCGCAAGCGCGCCGAGGCGCCGGACCTGCTGAGCTTCGAGAAGTCGATGCTGGTCAACGAGCGGGCGGCGGGCGTCACCCGTGAGGATTACCCGGACGTGTGGCGGCAGGGCCGGCTGCGGCTGCGGGTGACCTACCAGTTCGAGCCGGGGACGGACGCGGACGGCGTGACCGTGCACGTGCCGCTCCAGGTGCTCAACCAGGTGACCTCCGAGGGGTTCGACTGGCAGATCCCGGGGCTGCGGGAGCAGGTGGTGACGGAGCTGATCCGCACCCTGCCCAAGCCGCTGCGCCGGCGGTGCGTGCCGGCGCCGGACGTGGCGCGGCGGTTCCTGGCCGAGGAGGCGCCGGAGCCGGGGTCGGTGCCGCTGGTGGAGGCGTTGGCGCGGGGGCTGCGCCGGCTCACGGGCGCGGAGATCGAGCCGGGGGACTTCGCGCCGGAGAACGTTCCCGACCACCTGCGGATCACCTTCCGGGTGGTGGACGAGCCGGCCGGCGGGGGCCGGGGGCGCGGCC
>NZ_VKHS01000655.1 GCF_014141525.1 Streptomyces calidiresistens | reverse complement strand
GAAGATCAGGGCGGGGAAGGGGTGGCGCGCCCGCGCAGGAGGGTGTCGGCGGTGAGGGCGAGGGCCAGGACCAGGCCCGTGACGATGTAGCGGGTGGCGGTGTCCAGGTTCAGCAGGGTCAGGCCGTTGGAGATCGAGGTGAGGACGAGCACCCCGAGCAGGGCCGACCAGGCGCTGCCCCGTCCCCCGAAGAGGCTGGTGCCGCCGATCACGGCGGCGGCGATGGCGAAGAGGTAGGTCTCCGCGCCGCCGGTGCCCTGGTTGGCCGCGGCGAGCCGGCCGGCGGCGAGGATGCCGCCGAGCGCGGCGAGCGTGGAACCGGCGACGAAGCAGGAGACGGTGATCCGCCGCACGGCCACCCCGACCATCAGCGCCGAGGCGCGGTCCCCGCCGACGGCGCGCACCGAACGCCCCCAGCGGGTGCGTCGCAACAACACGTCCACCAGGACGACCAGGGCGACGAAGAGTGCCACCGGGTAGCCGATGCCCCGGGCGGTCCCGAGGTAGCCCACGACCGCTGCGAGCAGGGCGGCGAGGCCGACCGTGCGCAGCACGAGGCCGGGGACGCCCATCCGCGGCAGTCCGGCCCGGGCCCGTCGGATCCGCTCGGCCACCCGCAGACCCGTGACCACGGCCACCGCCGCCGCGGCCACCCCCCAGGCCACCGCCTGGGGGAGGAATCCCTGTTGGGCGAAGCGGACCAGGCCCGACTCGAAGGGCAGGTTGACCGAGCCGCGCGGACCCAGGACGCGGAGCTGGATGCCGGTGAGGACGAGCAGCCCGGCGAGGGTCAGCACGAAACCGGGCAGGCCGAGGCGGGTGGTGAGCACGCCGTAGCCGAGGCCGGTGACCACCCCCACCGAGAGCGCGAGCAGCAGGCCGACGGGGAGCGGCCACTCCAGCAGCACGGTGGTGACGACCACCACGGCCGCGGCGATGCCGCTGACCGCGCCGACCGAGAGGTCGATCTGTCCGACCATCAGCACCAGGACGACACCGAGCGCGATCACCCCGACGGGGGCGCTCTGCAGGGTCAGGCTGACGAGGTTCTCGGCGGACAGGAAGGCGGGGTTGAGGATGCCGAAGACCGCCCACACCAGCAGGAGGGCGCCGATGACGGGCAGCAGGCCGGCGTCGCCGGCGGACCGGGGGCCGAACGGACGGGTCCGGGCGGTACCGGTGCCGCCGGTGGAGAAGGGACGCAGGAAGGGGGGTGCGGAGGTCGGGCTCATCGGTGCTTCCTGCCGCTGGGGCGGCTGGCCCCGGTCATGGCGGCGAGCAGGTCCTCGTAGCCGGTTCCGGCCGCGTCCAGCTCGCCCCCGAACCGGCCCAGCCGCAGCACGACGAAGCGGTCGGCGACGGCCTGCAGGTCGGCGGCCTGGTGGCTGATGAACACCACCGCGTGCCCGCGCTCGCGCAGGCGTTCGACGAGGTTGAGGACCTCGGCGGTCTGGCGGATGCCGAGGGCGGCGGTGGGCTCGTCGAGGACCACCACCCGGGGCGAGCCGAGGAGGGCCCGGGCGACGGCGACGATCTGCCGCTGCCCGCCGGACAGCTCCCGCACCGGGACCCGGAGCGAGGGCACGTTCGTGGCGAGCTGTCCGAGGAGGTCCCACGCCTCGCGCTCCATCGCGACCTCGTCGAGGAGGCCGGTCCGGGTCGGTTCGTGGGCGAGGAAGAGGTTCTCGACCACGTCGAGGTTGTCGCACAGCGCGAGGTTCTGGAAGACCGCGGCGATGCCGAGCCGTCGCGCCTCGGCCGGGGAGCCGAGGACCACGGGCCGGCCGTCGATCAGGATCCGGCCGGCGTCCGGCCGGTACACGCCGGCGATGACGCCGGCGAGGGTGGACTTGCCGGCGGCGTTGTCGCCGACGACCCCGAGCACCTCGCGGGGGCGGACGTCCAGGTCGATGTCGCGCAGGGCGCGGACGCCGCCGAAGTTCTTCGAGACGCCCCGCAGGGAGAGGATGGGGTCGGCCGGGGTGCCCCGGGCGCTCGGGGTGCTCACGGGGACTCCTCCAGCAGGCCCGCCCGGGCGCACGCCGCCTCGTAGGGGGAGGTGCAGATGGCCTCCACGGAGTGGACCCCACCGTCCACCATGACGCGCCGCACGTCGTCCACCGCGACGGCCCGGGGGGCGAGGAGCAGGCTGGGCACGCCCTCGATGACGGCGGTGGTGCGCGGGGACTCGCCGCGCAGGAGGCGGACCGCCAGCTCGGCGGCGGTCCGGGCCTGTTCCGTCGTCGCCTTGTGCACGGTCATGTACTGGTCGCCGGAGACGATGCGCTGCACGGCGGCGAGCTCGCCGTCCTGCCCCGTGACGGGCGGCACCGGGTCGAGACCGGCGGCCTTCATCGCGGCGATCGCACCGCCCGCGATGCCGTCGTTGGCGGCGTGGACACCGTCGACCCGGTCGCCGAACTGGGTCAGCTGTCCCTCGACCCAGTCGGTGGCCCGGTCCGGGCTCCAGTCGGGGGTGTCGTACTCGGCGAGCACCTCGATGTCCTCTCCCTCGAGCGCGCGGTGGACACCGGCGGCGAGCTGCGCGGCGTTGGGGTCGGTCGGGGAGCCGTGGACGAGGAGGACGCCGGGTGGGCGTCCGTCCGGGCGTGGTCCCCGCTCCCGCACCGCCGCCACCAGGGCCGTCCCCTGGAGGTACCCGATGAGCTCGCTGTCGAACGAGACGTAGTGGTCGATGTCGGCGTCCGCGATGAAGCGATCGTAGGCGATGACGGACACGTCGTGACGTCGGGCTTCGCGAACGATGGCGGCGGCGGCCACGGTGTCCACGGCGTCCAGGACGAGGACGTCGGCCCCGCGGGCGAACATCGCCTCGGCCTGCTCCTGTTGCCGCGCCGCGTCCTGATCGGCGTTGGCGTAGTACACCCGGCAGGTGGGGCAGCGGCGTTCGACGACGCCGAAGAAGGCGGTCCGGTCGGAGGTCTCGTAGCGGGCGGTCTTGGCGTCGGGGAGCAGCAGGGCGATGGTGCCCTCGGAGGGTTCGCCGGGGGGCGGCCCGACGATGCCGGGGGTGCCGGGCGCACAGGCCGTGAGGACCGCGAGGACCGTGAGGAGCAGCGCCGACGCCACCGCCGGCGCGGAGCGGGGACGGCGGTGGAATCGGCGGGGGGTGCTGC
>NZ_VKHS01000654.1 GCF_014141525.1 Streptomyces calidiresistens | reverse complement strand
TCGCCGCCCCCCGCCGGGGCGGCGACGAGCGCGGCGGCCCCCGCACCTCCGACGACGTGGACCTGCGGATCAAGGGCTACTCCTCGGTCGGCGCGGTCGCCCCCGGCGAGTCCATCGACTTCCGCGTCACCGTCAACCCGCCCCGCAGGTTCACCATCGACATCTACCGGATCGGCCACTACGACGGCGCCGGCGCCCGCCACGTCTCCAGCAGCCCCACCCTCATGGGCACCAGCCAGAGCGCCCCCCTGGTCGCCGACCGCACCGTGTGCTGCCACCACTGGTGGCTCTCCTGGCGCCTGCCCGTCCCCACCGACTGGCGCCCCGGCGCCTACGTCGCGGTGCTCACCACCCTGGACGGCGAACACCGTTCCCACGTGCCCTTCACCGTCCGCGATGACCGCCCCTCCGACCTGCTGCTCCTGCTGCCCGACATCACCTGGCAGGCGTACAACCTCTTCCCCGAGGACGGTCGCACCGGCGCCAGCCTCTACCACGCCTGGGACGCCGACGGCCGACTCCTCGGCGAGGAGGACGCCGCCGTCACCGTCTGCTTCGACCGCCCCTTCGCCGGCGCCGGCCTCCCCCTGCACGTCGGCCACGCCTACGACGTCATCCGCTGGGCCGAGAGCCGGGGCTACGACCTCTCCTACGCCACCGCCCGCGACCTGCACGCCGGCCGGGTCCGACCGGGCAACCACCGGGGGCTGGTCTTCCCCGGCCACGACGAGTACTGGTCGGTCCCCATGCGCCGCGCCGTCGAGCGGGCCCGCGACACCGGCACCTCCCTGGTCTTCCTCTCCGCCAACACCATGTACTGGCAGGTGGAGCTGGGAGCCCTGCCCAACGGCGACCCCGATCGCCTGCTGACCTGCACCAAACGGCGCGGCCCCGGGCGCTCCGCGCGCTGGCGCGACCGGGGGGAGTCCGAGCAGACCGTGCTCGGGCTCCAGTACCTCGGCCGGGTCCCGCGGCCCCGGCCGCTGGTCGTCCGCAACGCCCACCACTGGTTGTGGGAGGGCACCGGTCTCGCCGAGGGCGACGAACTGCCCGGCCTCGTCGCCGGGGAGGCCGACGGCTACGCCCCCCGGGTTCCGCTGTCCCCCTACGAGAGCCGCATCCTGCTGGCCCACTCCCCCTACCGCGACGACGCCGGGGTCACCCGCCACCAGGAGACCTCCCTGTACCGGGCCCCGAGCGGGGCCTGGGTCTTCGCCTCCGGCACCTTCGCCTGGTCCCCCGCCCTGGGCCGCCCGGACCACACCGACGAGCGGATCCGGCGCGCCACCGCCAACCTGTTCGACCGGATCGCCGGAGGCGGCTGACCGGCCCCGGCTCCCGCCGACGCGGCACCGGGGGACGCCGGCCGGTGCCCGTGCCCGGCCGGTCCCGGGGCGCGGCGTTTCGGCCCCGGACACCCCGCCGCCCGGCCCCGGAGCGGCGGGGAGATCGTCCTCGGGGGACAATGGCGGTTCCGAACCCCACCGACGCGCGCGCCGCCCGTCGGCCGCCTCATCGTCTCTCTCCCAGGAGAACGCCGTGCCCGGATTCGTGGAAACCCCCCAGCCCGCCCGGGTCCCCGGGCTGGAACACCTGCACACCGGCAAGGTGCGGGACCTCTACCGCAACGAGGCGGGGGAACTGGTCATGGTCGCCAGTGACCGCATCTCCGCCTACGACTGGGTGCTGCCGACGGAGATCCCGGACAAGGGCCGCATCCTCACCCGACTGACCCAGTGGTGGTTCGACCAGTTGGCCGACCTGGTCCCCAACCACCTGATCTCCACCGAGGTACCCGACGGGGCCCCCGCCGACTGGGAGGGCCGGGTCATGGTGTGCCGGCCGCTGGAGATGCTGCCGATCGAGTGCGTGGCACGCGGCTACCTCACCGGCTCCGGCCTGGTGGAGTACCGCCGCGACCGCACCGTCTGCGGCCTCGCCCTGCCGCCCGGCCTCGAGGACGGCTCCGAGCTCCCGGCCCCCATCTTCACCCCCGCCACCAAGGCGGAGGTCGGCGACCACGACGAGAACGTCACCCACGAGGAGGTGGCCCGCCGGGTCGGCGTGGAGACCGCCGCCGAACTGCGCCAGCTCACCCTCGCCGTCTACGGCCGCGGTCGGGACATCGCCCGTGATCGGGGCATCATCCTCGCCGACACCAAGTTCGAGTTCGGTCGGGAGGCGACGGCCCCCGGGAGCGGCGAGGGGGAGGCGGCCGCCGGGCCGCTGGTCCTCGCCGACGAGGTGTTGACCCCCGACTCCTCCCGCTTCTGGCTGAAGTCGGAGTGGGCGCCGGGCCGCCCCCAGCAGCCCTTCGACAAGCAGTACCTCCGCGACTGGCTGGCCTCGCCCGCCTCCGGCTGGGACCGCGACGGCGATGCCCCGCCCCCGCCGCTGCCCGAGGAGGTCGTCGCCGGCACCCGCGACCGGTACACCGAGGCGTACCGACTGCTCACCGGTCTCGCCTGGGACTGACGGCCCCGGGGCGCCCCCGCGCCCGTTCCGCCCGGCCGGGCACCCCCGGCGGGGCGGAACGGCCGGACACCGCTCAGGACCGGATGAGGAACGAACGGATCAACATCAACAGCGGCAGGGACAGCAGCGCGATCCCCGCCACCTGGTTGTCGAGCAGGAAGAACGCGCCGGCTCCGCTCATGGCGGCCAGCGTGAGCGTCGCCGCCAGGAGTTGACCGCGCTGGGCGGTCCGTATCTCCGCCTCCGCCTGCCGCTCGGTGACCCGGATGTTCCCGGTGGCCACCGTCTCGGCCATCCGCAGGATGCGCTCGGCGGCGCCCGGGAGCACCCGCTCGTACTGCTCCAGCACCCCCGGCGCGGGCAACGGGCCCGCCCACGCCTGCTCGACGGTCAGCCGGCCCGCCTCCACGCCGCCCGGCCCACCCGGGCCGTTCAGTTCCGCACCGATCGCCCCACGCTGTTCACGCCCTCGCGGATCGCCCGACCCACCGCACGCCATGCAGCCCGCACCGGCCGATGCGCCTCCACCTGCTTCCGCGACCTCCGCAGCCCCGGTGACGGATCGAGGTTCAGGGAGGCGAACCCCCTGGTCAGATCTGTGGTCAGGTCGGACATTCGATCCGACACGGTCCGTGGTGCCATCCCGGCCTTCCCCTCCGTCCCCCCGGTCATCTCCC
>NZ_VKHS01000653.1 GCF_014141525.1 Streptomyces calidiresistens | reverse complement strand
GCGGGGCGGGCGGGGGCGCGGACGTCATGGCGCGAGCCTAGTGCCGCCTCGGCGCCGGTGTCCGTCCCCTCGCGGCGTCCGGTGCGGCACGGCACCGGAACCGGCCGCCGCGCCGCCCCGGGGGGCCGGCGGGGCGGTGCCCCGGCGCCCGACACCGGGCCGGGGACGGCCGGGGCGGCCCGCCGGGCGGAGGATCAGGAGGCCAGACCCAGGGCGGTCATCCGCTTGGTGTGCGCCTCGGTGATCCGCGAGAACATCCGGCCGATCTCCGCCAGGTCGAAGCCGTCGGAGACCCCGCCCACCAGCATCGTGGACAGCGCGTCCCGCTCGGCCACCACCCGCTGGGCCTGGGCCAGCGCCTCGCCCATCAGCCGCCGCGCCCACAGCGCCAGCCGACCGCCCACCCGGGGGTCCTCCCCGATCGCCGCGCGCACCCGGTCCACCACGAACGCCGCGTGCCCGGTCTCGTCCAGCACCTCCAGCATCAGCGCCCGGGTGTCGGAGTCCAGCCGGTGGGCGATCTCGCGGTAGAAATCGGCCGCGATGGCGTCGCCGACGTACGCCTTGATCAGGCTCTCCAGCCAGTCGGAGGGCGCGGTCAGCCGGTGGAACTCCGCCAGCGGCGCGTCGAAGGGCTCCATCGCCTCGAAGGGGTCCGCGTCGATCTCCGAGAGCCGGTCCCGCAGCCGCTCGAAGTGACGGAACTCCGCCGCCGCCATCCGCGCCAGCGCCGCCTTGTCGGCGAGACCCGGAGCCATCCTGGCGTCCTCCGCCAGACGCTCGAAGGCCACGAGTTCGCTGTGGGCCAACGCGCCCAGCAGATCGACGATCGCGTCCCGGTAGCGGGGGTCGGACGAGGCGGCTGCCCAGTCCCGGGCGGCGATGGAGCCGGTCGGCCCGTCGTTCCGACCGGTGGGGGAGTCTGCCGTCTCGGGACTGTCGGCGGCGGGCTTCGCGGGCGTCTCCATGGAACCGCACAATAGCGGGCCGGCAGATGATCCGAACGCCGGCCCTAACGCGGATGCGGGGTTCCGGGGTACAGTGATATGGACCTGCCGCGTACTCGGTGGGTCCCATTCACATGTGGAGAACACCAGCCCCGCTCGGCCGAGCGGCCGGCTGCCCGCGGATGCCCGGTCGGTGGCCCGATCGGCTCCGACCCGACCGCCCTCCACGCGGACCGTGTGAGTCCGTGATGAAGGACCCGCTCGCGCGGTGTGCGCGCTTGAGCGAGATGACCGGGTCCCGCGCCGCACGACCCGCGCCCCACCGGGCCGGCACCGAGCGCGGTACGCCACGACCCGCCTCGCCGCCGCGCGCCGCGTCACACAGAAGAGGCAAGAACCCTGACCGCGACATCGTTCCGAGATCTCGGGATCCTCACCGAGACCGCCGAGGCCCTCGAAGCCGTCGGCATCGTCACCCCCTTCCCCATCCAGGAGATGACCCTCCCCGTCGCCCTGGCCGGTTCCGACGTGATCGGGCAGGCCAAGACCGGCACCGGCAAGACCCTCGGTTTCGGCCTGCCGGTGCTGGAGAAGGTCACCGTCCCCGCCGATGTCGAGGCGGGCCGGGCCCGTCCCGAGGAGCTGACCGAGGCCCCGCAGGCACTGATCGTCGTCCCGACCCGCGAGCTGTGCCAGCAGGTCACCAACGACCTGCTCACCGCGGGCAAGGTCCGCAACGTCCGGGTCGCCGCCATCTACGGCGGTCGCTCCTACGAGCCGCAGGTCGAGGCCCTCCGCAAGGGCGTGGACGTGGTCGTCGGCACCCCCGGCCGGCTGCTCGACCTCGCCGGCCAGAAGAAGCTGCGGCTCTCCGAGGTCCGCGCCCTGGTCCTCGACGAGGCCGACGAGATGCTCGACCTGGGCTTCCTCCCGGACGTCGAGCGCATCATCCAGCTGCTGCCGGCCAGGCGGCAGACGATGCTCTTCTCCGCGACCATGCCCGGCCAGGTCATCTCGCTGGCCCGCCGGTACATGAACCAGCCCACCCACATCCGGGCCGCCGCCCCGGACGACACGGGCCACACCGTCAAGAGCGTCACCCAGCGCGTCTACCGGGCCCACTCCCTGGACAAGGTGGAGATGGTGGCCCGTATCCTCCAGGCGGACGGCCGGGGGCTGGCGATGATCTTCTGCCGCACCAAGCGCACCGCCGCCGACGTCGCCGACCAGCTCGGTCGGCGCGGCTTCGCCGCGGGCGCGGTCCACGGTGACCTCGGCCAGGGCGCCCGCGAGCAGGCGCTGCGGGCCTTCCGCAACGGCAAGATCGACGTGCTGGTGTGCACCGATGTCGCCGCCCGCGGCATCGACGTGGACAACGTCACGCACGTGATCAACTACCAGACCCCCGAGGACGAGAAGACCTACCTGCACCGGATCGGCCGCACCGGCCGCGCCGGCGCCCGGGGTACGGCCGTCACCCTCGTGGACTGGGACGACCTCCACCGCTGGCAGCTGATCGACCGTGCGCTGGAGCTGGGACTGCCGGAGCCGGTGGAGACCTACTCCACCTCCCCGCACCTGTACGAGGAGATGGGCATCCCCGCGGGCACCAAGGGGATACTGCCCCGCGCCGAGCGCACCCGCGCCGGGCTGGAGGCCGAGGAGCTCGAGGACCTGGGCGAGCCGGGCCGCGGCGGTCGCGGCCGGGAGGCCCGCGGCCGGGGCCGGGGCGCGGAGACCGAGGAGGAGCGGGCCCCCCGTCGCACCCGCAGCCGTCGCCGCACCCGGAACGGGGTGCCCACCGGCGAGGGTGCCGCCGACGCCCCCGCGTCCCCCGCGGACACCCCCGCGGACACGGTGACCGACGCGCCCGCCGAGGATGCCCCGCGCAAGCCGCGCCGGCGCCGCCGCACCCGCTCGGGCGGCACCGCCGGCGGCGCCGAGCAGACCCCCGCGGTCGCGACCGACGCCGCTCCGGACGCCCCCGCCGGGGCGGACGCCGCGGCGGGCGACCGTCCCGCCCCGCGTCGGCGCCGTCGGCGCTCGCGCGGCAACGGCGGCGGTGCGGCCCCCGCCGAGACCGCCGGTGAGTGACGGGCCCCACCCCGTCGGGAGTCCGTGAGCACCGGACCTCCGCGCATCCGGACGCCGGTCGCCCCCGCGAGGGGTGACCGGCGTCCGGCGTTTCCGCCCCGCCGCCCCCCGC
>NZ_VKHS01000652.1 GCF_014141525.1 Streptomyces calidiresistens | reverse complement strand
CACCGCCCCCGTCCATCGCGGCGCCCGAGCACCGGAGCCGAAGGACGGCCTCGCCATGAACGCAGCCCGCACCGCCTCCGGGCAGCATCCGCCGCTCCGCCGAACCCGGCGCGACGACGGCCTCACCCCGCCGATAACCGCGCCCGGAGGTGCCGAGCGACTCCCCGACCCCCTCCCCGCGGCCAGGTGTTCCCCTCGGCTCCCACTGGCCGCTTCCCCCGAGGCAGAGCTCGATGGGCGGGCCCGTCGAACGGCCGTGATGCCGGGGCACGCCCTGCCCACCGAACCGGAGCCCCGACAACGCCTGATCGGAAGCCTGTGTTCGGGCTACGGCGGGCTGGACCTCGGCGTCCAGGCGGCCCTGGGCGGCCGGGTCGCCTGGCACGCCGAGATCGACCCCGGGCCCTCCCGGGTCCTGGCCCGCCACTGGCCAGGGGTTCCGAACCTCGGCGACCTCACCACCGTCAACTGGCACCAAGTCCCCGGGGTGTGCGTGGTGACCGCCGGGTTCCCCTGCCAGGACCTGTCCGTCGCCGGTCACCGCGCCGGCCTGGCCCCCGGCACCCGATCCGGGCTGTGGCACCACATCGCCCGCGCCATCGAAGCCCTCAATCCCTGTCTGGTGGTGATCGAAAACGTCCGCGGCATCCTCACCGCGCCCGCTGCTTCCCCTCGCCCGCTGGAACCCTGTCCGTGGTGTCTGGGAGGCCGTCCAGATCAGCCTGTGCGGGCACTCGGCGCCGTACTCGGCACCCTGGCCGGCCTCGGGTTCGATGCACGATGGCGCCTGCTTCGCGCAGCCGACGTCGGCGCACCCCACCACCGGGCCCGAATCTTCCTCACCGCCTGGCGCCGCGCCCACGGCCCGAACCGGCATCACCGGGACGGAGGTCGGCAACCGGCGCCCAACCCACCGCGACACCGGTGGTCACGATCCGAACCCCCCACTGCTGCCGACGCCGAAGGCGACGGACGGCACCAAGGGCTCGCCGAACCAGCGGCACGGCAACGGCGACCTCACCCTCCCGTCGGCTGCCGCCCGGTTGGCACGACCGAGTCACTCCCCGACCGCTCGGCCGAGGAGCTCTGGGGACGCTACGCCGCCGCCATCTCCCGATGGGAGACGCTCACCCGCCCGGCGCCGCCGCCCACCGACGCGGCCGGGCGGCTCAGCCCGGCCTTCGTCGAGTGGATGCAGGGCCTGCCCGATGGCTGGGTGACCGCCACCCCCGGCCTGGGCCGACCCGCCCAGCTCACCTCGCTCGGCAACGGCGTCGTGCCCCGGCAGGCGTCCCGGGCCATCGAGCTGCTCGCCCCGCCCCTGGCGCACTGCCCACACCACCCCGAGTCCTAAACGGCCTGTCCCCCGCTCGACTCGCACCCCTTCTCTTCCCCCGGAGCTTCACCTTGCCCGACTTCACCCCGCCCGGCGCCGCCGACGAGCCGATACGCGTGCCCGACCACGACTTGGACGACCTCGCCGCCACCGTCGCCAGGCTCGTCACCGACGGCCAACGGGTCGACGAAACCCTCACCCGCCTCGTCGACGAAGCCGAGTCCCGACCCGACCCCTCGGCCCCCGGGGCCACCGGCTCCCGGGAGGAGCCCTCCTCCATCTTCATCCTGGCCCTGGACGGCCGGGCGTACGCCGAGGAACTGGCGGCCCTCGCCACGTGGGTGCACCACCTCTTCCTCCCCGTCTACGGCAGGGAGATCACCGCCGGTCGCCCCTGGTGCGCGCGCTGGCCCGAGCACCCCGAAGCCGTCGCGCGGCTCCATGCGCTGTGGCTGGCCTGGCAACAGCTCACCGACGCCGAAGCCGGCCTCACCGGACCGGCCGTCTGGCACCGCGACCACCTCGACCCCACCCTCCAGCACCTCCGCTCCCCGGACGGCCCGTTCGGCGCGTGCACCACCAGCCCCGCCCGTCCTCACCACCGCCTCCTGCCCTCCCCGGAAGCCGCCGGAGCCTGACATGAACCCTCGCGACAACCGGCACCGCCTCGACGGCTTCTCCCCCGCCACCGACCGGGCCGAGGAGGACTTCGACGCCGCACTCCTGTCGAGTGATATGCACCAACCGCTCGCCGTCCACCACACCGCCGACGGCCGCCACACCTACCTCCTGGCCTACGACCGGGCGGCCATCTGGGACGTCCCCGGCTCCCCCGCCTTCCTCTCCCAGCACGTCACCCGGGACCTCACCGCACGCACCTTCACCTTCGACCAACGGCACCACCCCCTGCTCCCGCTCGCGCAGAACTGGCTGCACCGCAACGGCTGCCCGCTCGAAGCCCTCGTCCTTTCCACCGCGGACGGGCCCGTGCCCGCCGACGACCACACCCGCGGGACGGAGAACCGCCTGCGCACCGACCTCCACGGCCGCTACACGCTGGTGGACCACCACACCGTCGAACCCGTCTTTCCCGATCACGACGGCGAGACCTGGGCACTTCTCCACGACAACCAGGCAGGCTCCGCCGTCTCCCCCTACCTCTTGGTCGTGGAGGACCTCGCCGCCGACCTGAGCACCTACCGCTTTCGGGAAGGGGACTTCGCCGATGTCGACTCGGCCCGGCATTGGCTCGCCACACGCGACCTCCCGCCGGCCGACACCACCGCCGCCGACGCCCGGGCGGCAGCCGCTCGCTCCCACACGACTCTCACGAGCCCCGGCCTCCCCGCACAGGCACCACCGATCCCCCACGCCCCGGATCACCGCGCAGCGCCCAACCCCGTGACCCGGCCGCGCCGGAGCGGCCGATGAGCAGGTACGCCCGCTTCGCGTTCGCCGCCCATCCCGACGCGCTGAACGACCTTCGCACCGTGCCCGAGGAGATCCGCGACCTGGCGCTCCTGGAACTTCAGCACCTCGTCCACGGCAACGAGCGCGGTGCCGCCATGCATCGTGAACTCCTCGGCTGCCACAAGGTCTACGTCGACCCACAGACCAGGTGGCGCCTGGTCATCCAGTACCGGGACGCCCCCGCCTCCTCCCAGCACCGCAGGGAGATCTACCTCCTGGCCGTCGGTGAACGCCGCGACAACGCCGTCTACCGCACGGCCGCCGCACGGCTCGAACGCCGGCAGGAGACGACGAACACCCCGCCCGAGAACCGGGCCACTGCTGCCCGCGCCCGCTCACCCCACCTC
>NZ_VKHS01000651.1 GCF_014141525.1 Streptomyces calidiresistens | reverse complement strand
GGGGTGGGCGGAGCCGGGTCGGGCACGGCCCCGGCTGTTCGCCCCGGGCGAACACACGGGGGCAGGGGAGGCCGGCCGCTCCCCGTCCCCCGCGCGGCACGGTGACCGACCCCACTCGGTTGACCGCCCGGTAACCACCGGTGGAACGGCCCCCCTCGCCGCTCCGCGCACCCCCCGGGGAGGGCACCGGGAAGCCCGAACGGCCCCCTGGCATGCCCCGACCGGCCGTGGTACGTCAGACTTGTCGCCCGGCGGAAAGGACGTACCGTCCGGCATGATGGCCGGGACGACATCCGGACCACCGACCGGCGCAGCGCCGATCGGAGCCGACGGCCGACAGGGAGAGAGAACTCGTGGACGACGTTCTGCGGCGCGCACCGCTCTTCGCGGCGCTCGACGACGAGCAGGCGGCCGAGCTGCGCGCCTCCATGACCGAGACGACGCTCTCGCGCGGCGAGGCACTGTTCCACGAGGGCGACCAGGGCGACCGCCTCTACGTCGTCACCGAGGGCAAGATCAAGCTGCACCGCACCTCCGCCGACGGCCGGGAGAACATGCTCGCCGTCCTCGGCGCCGGCGAGCTGATCGGCGAGCTGTCCCTGTTCGACCCGGGACCGCGCACCGCGACCGCCACCGCCGTGACCGAGTCCCGCCTCCTGGGCCTGGGGCACGCCGACCTCCAGCCCTGGCTCAACGCCCGGCCCGAGGTCGCCGGCGCCCTGCTGCGCGCCGTCGCCCGCCGCCTGCGCCGCACCAACGACAACATGTCCGACCTGGTCTTCTCCGACGTGCCGGGGCGGGTCGCCAAGGCCCTGCTGGACCTCTCCCGCCGCTTCGGCGTGCAGTCCGAGGAGGGCATCCACGTGGTGCACGACCTCACCCAGGAGGAGCTGGCCCAGCTGGTCGGCGCCTCCCGGGAGACCGTCAACAAGGCCCTCGCCGACTTCGCGGCGCGCGGCTGGCTGCGCCTGGAGGCCCGCGCGGTCATCCTGCTCGACATCGAGCGCCTGGCCCGCCGCAGCCGCTGACCCGGTCGGCCCCGCCGGCGGGCGGGGTGACGATCCTCCCCGAGGGGGCCCGGACGTCCGGGCCCCCTCGGGCGTCCTCCCGGAGCACCCCGGCGGCCCGCGGCCCGCGTCCGCCCCCGGGGTCACTCGATCAGACCGTGCCCCCGCAGGTACTCCAACTGCGCCCGCACCGACTGCTCGGCCGCCGGCCACAACGTGCGGTCCACGTCCGCGTACACCCGCGCCACCACCTCCGCCGGCGTGCGCAGCCCGTCCTCCACCGCCGTCTCCACCTCCGCCAGCCGCTTGGCCCGGTGCACGAGGTAGTAGTCGATGGCGCCCTGCGCGTCGCGCAGCACCGGCCCGTGACCCGGCAGCACCGTCCGCACGCCGTCGTCCACGGTCATCGACCGCAGCCGGCGCAGCGAGTCCAGGTAGTCCCCCAGGTCGCCGTCGGGATGGCTGACCATCGTGGTGCCCCGGCCCAGAACCGTGTCGCCCGTCAACACGGCCCCGTCGGCGGGTATGTGGAACGACAGCGAGTCGTGGGTGTGCCCCGGCGTGGCCACCACCCGCAGCACCAGCCCGTCCACCTCCACGGCCTGACCGGCGATCAGTCCCTCGCCGCCCAGCCGGAACGCCGGGTCCAGCGCCCGCACGGGCGTGCCCGTCAGCTCCGCGAACCGCGCCGCGCCCGCGGAGTGGTCGGCGTGCCCGTGGGTGAGGAGGGTCAGGGCGACCCGGCGACCGCTCTCCTCCACCGCCGCGATCACCTTCCGCAGGTGCCCCTCGTCCAACGGGCCGGGGTCGATCACCACGGCCGAGCGGCCGTCCGGCTCGGCGACGATCCAGGTGTTGGTGCCGTCGAGGGTCATCGGTGAGGGGTTGGGGGCCAGCACGCTCGTGGCGCGCTCCGTGGCCGGGCCGTCGATCACCCCGGCCCGGGGCCGTCCGGGCGGGGAAGCCGCCTCCGTCATCGCCGCTCCTCCGCTCCGCCGCCCGCGTCCGGGTCGGGCATCCGCTTCTCGAACTCCTCGTACCCCGGCCACCGGATGACGATCTCCCCGCCCTCCCGGTGGGTGCGCGCCAGCACCGGCGAGAGGTCCCGGCCCCCGGCCGCCGCCCGTACCTCCGCCGGCTCCGCCGAACCCACCGACTCCGCCAGCTCCCGCAGGGTGGCGGCGGTGGGCGGCATCATC
Source organism: Streptomyces calidiresistens (assembly GCF_014141525.1). Taxonomy (GTDB): domain Bacteria; phylum Actinomycetota; class Actinomycetes; order Streptomycetales; family Streptomycetaceae; genus Streptomyces; species Streptomyces calidiresistens. The sequence continues at coordinate 974 of NZ_VKHS01000651.1, read as the reverse complement.
AGCAGTTCGCCGCGCCGGTACCCGGCGTACGCCTCTCCCGGCGCCGTCCACAGCGTGCGGTCCGCCTCCGTGGAGGCGTTCCGCGCCCGCTGCCCCACCGGCAGCGCCGCCACGAAGAACCAGGTGTCGTAGCGGCGGCTCTCGAACTCCGGCGTGATCCACCGCGTCCACGGCGCCAGCAGGTCGCTGCGCAGCACCAGCCGGCGACGGGCCAGGAAATCCGAGAAGGACAGCTCCCGGTCCACCAGCGCCCGCCGGTCCACCTCCCAGTCGTCACCGGTGGTGTCGGCGACCACGCCGCCGCCGTGCGGACCCGCCAGCAGGACCCCCGACTCCTCGAAGGTCTCCCGCACCGCCGCGCAGACGATGCTCTGCGCCACCGCCTCCGACACCCCGAGCCGGGCCGCCCAACTCGCCCGGTCCGGGCCCGACCAGCCCGCCGCCTCGTCCCACTCCTCGTCGCGCGGATCCACCCCGCCGCCCGGATAGGCGTGGGCGCCCGCCCCGAACGCCATCGACGCCCGCCGCCGCAGCAGGTACACCTCCACCGGCGCCCCGCCGAACGGGCCGTCGCGCAGCAGCATCACCGTCGCCGCCCGGCGCGGCTCCGGCGGCACCAGCTCACCGGCCCGCAGCGCACGGATGCGCCCCGCCCACTCCGGCGGGAACCACTGCCCCCCGGCCCCCGTCGTCCGCCCGGTTCCGCCGTCGCCCTTGTCGCCGTCCGTCGCACCCATGGGGCGGATGGTACGTGCACCGACCGACATGCCGGCACCGTGCCCCGCCCCGGGATGCCGGACCCGGCTCCCCGGGGGAGAGTGGAAAGGGAGTGGAACGGGCTCCTGTGGCCCCGAACCACGGCAGGGTCGCGAGGAGGCGGGGCCCGCCGGGAACCCCCGGCGGGCCCCGCCGCGTCCCATGAGGGGATGACCGCCTCCGACCCGCCCGCCGCAGGCGCCTCCCCCGCCCCGGGC
>NZ_VKHS01000650.1 GCF_014141525.1 Streptomyces calidiresistens | reverse complement strand
CTCGTCGCCTACCTGGCGGGCGGGTGCCCGGCTGTCGTCATGGTGTTTCCCGGGTTCGGGCGGTGACGGGATTCAGACGGTCATGCCGCCGTCGATCTGGATGACCGACCCGGTGATGTAGGCGGCGCGTTCGCCCGCCAGGTAGGCGACGAGATCCGCCACCTCCTCGGCCCGGCCGAAGCGTCGCAGCGGCACCTGCTTCGCCGCTTCCTTCTTGACCTTTTCGGAAAGCTCGGCGGTCATATCGGTCTCGATGTAACCCGGCGCCACCACATTGACCCGGATGTTGTACCGGCCGACTTCCTTGGCGAGTGCCTTGGAGAAACCGATGATGCCCGACTTGGAGGCGGAATAGTTGGACTGGGTGGCGTTTCCGTACACACCGGCGATGGAGGAGATGTTGATGATCGTGCCGGATTTGCGCTTCATCATCTCGAAGATCACCGAGCGGCACACGTGGTACACGCCGTCCAGGTTGGTGTCCAGAACGGCGTGCCAGTCCTCGTCGGTCATGAGGACCAGCGGGTTGTCCCGGGTGACGCCGGCCGAACCGACCGCCACGTCGATCGGCCCCAGCTCCGACTCCGTGCGGGCGACCCACTCCCGGACCGACTCGGCGTCGGTCACGTCGACCCGGACGGCGAGCACCCGGTGACCGAACTCGCCGGCCTCCTTCTCCAGTTGCAGCGCGGCCTGCTCGTCGGAGCGGTAGCAGAAACCGACGTCGTACCCCTCGGCGGCGAGCCGCAGGACCACGGCCCGGCCGATGCCCCGCGATCCGCCGCTCACCAGGGCGACCGGGGCTGTGTTGTCCGTCATGACGTTCTCCTCATCGACTGTGTCGGTCGGCCGGTCACCGGCCGCCGGTCCGGGACACGGCCCCGGGGTGTGGGTCCGGGGTGACGGCCCGGGGTCGTTCACCCGGCCGGAAGGCGACGGTGACCCGCCCGACGCTCAGCACGGGTTCGCCGTCGACCCGGCTCCCGCCCTCGAAGATCATCGTGTCGTTCACGGCGCGCTCCAGGCGGGCGTGGTGTTCGACGGTGTCGCCGGGCAGGACCCGCCGGTGGAACCCGACGTCGCTCATGGAGCCGAACAACATGACCTGTCCCCCGACCCCGTCGCCCGCCAGGCGCTTGGCCAGGAGCCCCGCCGCCTGGGTCCACGACTCGATCAGCAGAAAGTCCGGATAGGCCAGCTCCTCGCGGGTCGCCCGCGGGCCGAGCCGGGCGTACCACGGTTCGTTCACCGTGACGGCCTTGATCGCCCGGATCGCGTCCGGCCCCAGCTCGATCACCCGGTCGACCAGCAGCATCGGGTACCGGTGCGGAAGTGCGGCGCGCACGCCCTCGGAGGTGATCACGCGGGATCCTCCCGCCGGTAGCGCAGGCGGATCGAGGCGGCCCGGCCGCGCTCCGTCTCCACCCGGGCGACGCAGCGCCAGTCCTCGCCGCGCGGCGACCAGCTCAGCTCGATCCCCAGTTCGTCACCGGGGTGGACCGCGGTCAGGAACCGGCAGGACTCCACGGCCGCCAGCCGCGCCCCCTCGGCCCCGGGCGGCATGACCGCCTCGGCGGCGCGGCGCACGCACTCCATCACGCAGACGCCGGGGAAGATCGGGAAGTCCGGGTAGTGCCCGGCGAAGACGGGCTCGTCCCCGGTGATCGTCACCGAGAAGCCCGCCGACCACGCCCCGGAGCCCTCGTCCCGGGCGGGTTCGCGCACCGGCCGGGGGACGGCCAGGACCGGGCTGGTCACGAACACTCCCGCAGCTTCTGGCACAGCAGGTCGTAGGTGCTCTCCAGGGTCCGCACCGAACGCATCTCCGTCTCGGCGAACTTGATGCCGTACCTGCGCTCCAACACGACGACGACCTCCAGGGCCATCAGGGAGTCGACGCCCAGCGACTCCACGAAGTCGGCACCGTCCCGGATCTCGGCCACGTCGGCGTCGATGGTCTCGGCCAACAGCTCCCGCAGTTCTTCCCGGTCGAGTCCGGTGACCGCGTCGATTGTCATGCTCTTCCCTTTCGTAGGACCGGTGGGTGGTCGTCAGCCCACCGGCAGGCGCAGCGCGGCACAGGCGACCACACCGTTGTCGTCCACCGAGGAGACGAGGGCGACGCCGCCGGAAGGGGGCGTCGCCCGTTCGGCGAGGCCCAGCAGGGCTGCGATCTGGAAGGCCGCGGAGGCCGCCGCGGTGTCCCCGATGGCCTGCATGGACGGCGCCCGGTCCACCACCTCGGCGCCGAAACGCGCGGTCAGCGCCTCGCGCTCCCGCTCACCGGCGAGGCCCGCGAGCCCGGAGGTCGAGACCGCCCACACCTCCCCGGGGTCGACCCCGCCGCGCCGCAGGACCCCCTCCACGCAGGCGGTGAGTGCCTCGTGCGGGTCGTCGCCGAAGTACACCCGCGATTCCACGGCGAGCACCTCGGCCAGGGCGCGGCCCTCGGCTCCCGGCGAGTCGGCGGCCTCCAGCATGAACATGGCGCATCCCTCGCCGAGGAGGGCTCCGGCGGCGTCCTCGCCGCGCCGGTGGTGGTCCAGCCACGCCCGCGCGTTCGAGAACTCCTCGGCCGCGCCGTACAGCACGGTCCTGGCGCGGCCGGAACCCAGCAGGCCGCGGGCGTAGCTCAGCGCGGACAGGCCGGCGACGCGACCGCCGGCGATGGTGGTGTTCGGCCCCTTGAGGCTGTGCCGGATGGCGCACTGGCCCGCGGCGCAGTTCATCACCGCGTTCGGCATCAGCGAGGGGTCCACGTAGAACGGGCGCTCCCCCACCAGCGAGGCGCGGGTGAAGTCCATCATGCTCTGCGCGCTGCCGGTGGTGGTGCCCAGGACCAGGGCGGTCTCCTCGTCGGAGGCCGTGCGCCGGTCGCCGGCGTCGCGCAACAGGTCGCGGACCGCGGTGGCGGCCAGCCCGGTCACCCGGTCCATCGACCGGGTGCCCTTCCTGCCGAGGACCTCGCGCAGTTCGAATCCGGGCACCACGCAGGCGCGGCTGTCCGGGCCCGCCCACTCCCCGGGGTCCAGTGCGCGGGAGGTGTCCTCGCCGGCCAGCACGCCGGCCACGAACTCGTCCCTGCCGATGCCGAACGGCGACACCGCGGACCAGGCGGTGATCACCGGCCGGGGCGCGGCCGTCGACACGGTCGCCGAAAGGGTCATGGTCACATTCCGTTCTGT
>NZ_VKHS01000065.1 GCF_014141525.1 Streptomyces calidiresistens | reverse complement strand
CCCCCCGCGCCGCCCCGCCCCGGCCGTCGCCGTGGCCACGGGCCTCCCCCACGGCCCGGGCCAACGCCTCGGCCATGTCGTTGTCGCTCTCGGTGAGCATCTCCTCGATCAGGACCGACAGCGGCGCGGAGCGGTGCACGGCCAGTTCCTCGGCCTTCCCCGGCACGGCCCGGGGGGCGGCGGAGGAGCCGCGCACCTCGACGCCCTCCTCCTTCAGCAGGCGCACGAAGGCACCCGCCGCGTCCGCCGCCGGGTCCGCGGAGCGGGGGGCCGGGCCGGTCGTGCTGTCGTCCAACCGTCCGCCGTTGACCATCAGCGGGGTGAACGGCGCGATGTTGTGGTTGACGCCGATGGAGTGGTGCGAGGGGGCGCCGCCGGGTCCGGGGTCCCAGCCGACGCCCACCGCGCCGATGCCGCGCGTGCCCAGGGCCTCGGCGGTCCGGGCGGCGAGCCGGCCCAGTTCCCGGTGGGTGAGACCGGTGTCGCCGCCGCCGACGAGGATCACCCGCTCGCGGTCCGGATCCAGGACCACCCGGGTGGTCAGCCGGTGGTCGGGGCCCAGGGTGTGCAGGGCGGCGGCGGCCGTGGCCGCCTTCACCGTCGAGGCCGGGGCCATCGACCGGTCCCCGTTCCGGGCGTACAGCGGGCGCCCGTCGGCGAGGTCGATCACGGTCGCGGCCGGGGCGGTGCCCAGCGCCGGGTCGTCGAGCAGCGGGTCGAGGACCGAGGCGGGATCGATCGGTGCCGGGTTCCCGGCGACGCCCCGGTCGCGGTCGGCGGGGGTCGGTTCGGTGCCGGGGAGGAAGTCGATCACGCGCGGCCCGAGCGGATCGAGCACCGGTCCCGCGGAGGGGGCGGCGACCGGCTCCTCCCCCGGTCCGGAACCACCCGAACGGTCGCCGGTCGTTCCGGTGTCCCGCGACCCGGTCGGCGTACCGGCGGCGGCGACGGCGCGGACGCGTTCCGCCTCCCGCTGGCCGGCGTCCCACGGCCCCGACAGGACGATCGCGCCCAGGGCCGCCGCCACACCCACCGCCGCGGCCACCGCCGCGGGGCGGTGGGCCGACCGGTGGCGCCGGATCGTCTCCCGCACCGCATCCCGCACCTGTCACCAGCCCCTTTCGCGACCACAGCACCGCCCGGGGGAAACTAAACCATCCGTAGCCGGTCACGACGCACAAGGAGCCTCCCCGTGGAGTTCGACGTCACCATCGAGATCCCCAAGGGTTCGCGGAACAAGTACGAGGTGGACCACGAGACCGGACGCCTCCGGCTCGACCGCCACCTGTTCACCTCGACGGTGTACCCGGCCGACTACGGCTTCGTGGAGAACACCCTCGGCGAGGACGGCGACCCGCTGGACGCCCTGGTCCTGCTCGACGAGCCCACCTTCCCGGGCTGCCTGATCCGCTGCCGCGCCATCGGCATGTTCCGGATGACCGACGAGGCCGGCGGCGACGACAAGCTGCTGTGCGTGCCCGCCGGCGACCCGCGCATGGAGCACCTGGCCGACATCGGCGACGTCAGCGAGTTCGACCGCCTGGAGATCCAGCACTTCTTCGAGGTCTACAAGGACCTGGAGCCCGGCAAGTCCGTCGAGGGCGCCGACTGGGTGGGGCGCGCCGACGCCGAGGCCGAGATCGAGCGTTCCTTCAAGCGACTGAGCGACCGGGGCGGCGACAAGCACTGAGCCGCCGGCCGTCCCGCGGTGGTGCGGCGCGTGCCCGTCCCCGGGCACGCGCCGCACCACCGCGGGGGCCCGCCCGGCCCCCGCACGGGAACCGACGTCAGAATCCCCGGGTGCGCTTGGCGCCGCGCCGCCCGGTGGCCGGGCCCAGCCGTCCCGGCGTCCCGATGAACAACCGCGCGATCTCGCTTCCCAGGTTCACCCCGATGGCGATGGCCAGCGACAGCGTCGCCGCGCGCAGCAGGTGCTGGCCACCGGTGGCGATGCTGCCCTGCGCCAGCCCCAGCAGCCCGAAGTACAGGGCGCTTCCCGGCAGCAGCGGGCCGATCGCCGCCGTCACGTACGGCAGCGCCGAGGTGAGTCGGTGGCGGGCCAGCAACTGCCCGAAGAGACCCACCATCCCGGCGCCCACCAGCGTGGCCGCGAACGGGGAGATGCCCCCCACGTCGTGCAGGGCGCCGAACATCAGCCAGGCCACGCCGCCGTTGAGGATGGCCGCCGGCAGGGTCCGCCGGTCCTGTTGCAGCATCACGCAGAACGCCAGGGTCAGCGCCATCGCGGCCAGCAGCTGCACCACGGGGCGGTTCTGGGTGTAGAGCGCCTCCGGGTTGAGGGTGACGCCGGAGGTCTCCCCGATGTAGAGGATCGCCAGCACGCCGATGACGATGCCCGCGATCAGGTACATCACCTCCAGCATGCGGGCGGAGGCGGTGATGTAGTAGCCGGTCAGGCCGTCCTGGACACCGGCCACCATGGCGCGTCCGGGGAAGAGCGCGAAGAGTCCACCGGTGATCACGGCAGCGGCCCGCACCAGACCCGGTTGCAGGGCGGCCGTGGCCACCCCGACCGCCGCGGGCCCCGTGGCGGCGGCGACGAACTGGTAGAACTCGGGCAGACCGCGGGCCGCCAGCAACCAGGCCAACCGGTCCCCGATCACCGCGCCGAGGGCCGCCAGGATGAACACCATCCAACCGCCGCCCACCAGCACGCTCGCCGACCCCGCCAACAACCCGGCGGCGGCCGTCAGCTGCCACTTGGTGAAGGGGTGGCGGTTGCGGCGTATGTCGGCCAGCCGCCCGTACGCCTCCTCCAGGGTCACCGAGCCCGCGGTGATGTCGTCCACCAGGCGGAAGACCGCGGCCAGGCGGGTGTAGTCGGTGCCGCGCCGACGCACGATGCGGCTCAGCGACACCGGGTCGTCCACCAGCGACGGCTGGTGGGTGACGGAGATGAGCGTGAAGGTGACCGTCGCCTCGCAGCGGTCCAGGCCGTAGGCGTGGGCGATGGCGAACATCGCCGTCTCCACGTCCTCCGCCCCCTCGCCGCTGGCCAACAGCAGCTCGCCGATGCGCAGGGTCAGGTCGAGGATGCGCGGCACCGGCGGTCCGCCCTGCTCCTCCCGCTCGGCCGAGGCGGGCGGCTCCGGCGCCGGGCGCTCGGCCAGCGGCAGCCTCACCATGTGGCGCATCCGGTCCTGCCAGCCCAGCGGCTGCTTGGTGCGGGTCAGCACGGGGATGCCGGCCACCGGTGTGAAGGCCGGGTCGGGGCGCGGGGGTCGGAAGTCGCTGTGCGGCTCGACGGGCGCCCGGGAGCGCACCCCCTGGGGAACCGCGAATTCCGAGGTGGGGTTCTCGTCCTCCGGCGGCGGCAGCCTCAACCCCTTCGGAATCGCGAACTCCGAGGTGGGGCTGTCGTCCTCGGCCACGTCGGCAGCACTCCTTCACATCACGTGTGCGTCCCGGTACCCCCCTCCCGGCGAAGTGGGCGACCCCCCGAAGGGCCCCCCTGGCGAAGCATAGGATGAGTGGGGCCGCGTGCCGGACAGGCAGCCCCGGGGCGGGCTGTGATCCCGGTCGCGGGCGGCGACCCGACGCGCGGAGCACCACCCGGGTGTGCCCGCCCTTCCCGACCCGTGTGAGTGGAGACCATGGCAATGCACTCCGACGTTCCCGGGGCCACCGGGCACCCCCGCCCGGCGGGGACCGGTCCCTTCCCCCCGGGCGGACGGCCGGCCTCCGGCGTTCCGACGGGCCCCGGTGATCCGGAGGCGACGGCACCGATGGCGGCCGTCCCGCTCGACGCCGCCGGGGGGCCGCACTCCCCCACCCGCCCGCCGGTGCGCCGGGAGAACCGGATCGCGATCGCCCTGCGCGGATCCCTGATCGGCGTGGCCGAGGCGCTGCCCGGCATCAGCGGCGGCACCGTCGCCCTCATCGTCGGCGTCTACGAGCGGCTGATCGGCGCTGCCGGACACCTGGGGGCGGCGCTGCGGTTCGCCGTCACCGACCTCCCGGCGGGACGGGGCCCGGGGCGGGCCCTGGAGGAGAACCGTCGCGCCGACTGGGGGCTGCTCGTCCCCCTGGCGATCGGCATGGTCGTCGGCCTGCTGCTCAGCGCCCGCCTGCTCGCCCCGCTGGTCACCGACCACGGGCAGTACGCCTACGCCGTCTTCTTCGGGCTGGTGCTCGCCTCGCTGTGGATCCCCTTCTCCGGCTCCGGCGGGCGGTGGAAGGCCCGCGAGTGGCTGACCGCCGCAGTGGCGGCCGGCCTGGCGTTCTGGCTGACCTCGCTCTCCCTGGGCGGGGCCGCCGACAACCCCCTCGCGGTGATCGGGTCGGGCGCGATCGCGGTCTGCGCGCTGGTGCTGCCGGGCCTGTCGGGCTCCTTCCTGCTGCTGGCGCTGGGCATGTACGAGCCGACCATCGAGGCCGTCAACGAACGGGACCTCGGCTACATCGGGATCTTCGCCACCGGCGCCGTGGTCGGCCTGGTGTGCATCGTGAAGCTGTTGCGCATGCTGCTGGAGCGGCACCACCGGATCACGCTGGTGGTGTTGACCGGCCTCATGGCCGGGTCGCTGCGTGCGCTGTGGCCCTGGCAGGGCGACGAGCACGACCGCACCCTGTACGCCCCCGACGAGGCGGTGGGACCGACGGTGCTGCTCTTCCTGCTCGGCTTCGCGGTGGTGACGGCGGTGCTGGTCGCCGGGCACCGGCGCACCGCCGCCGCCGAGGGGCGCGGCCGGGGTCGCGGGCGGCACGCCCGGACCTGAGCCGGCGCCGGCGCCGGACCGCCCCGCGAACGCCGACGCCCCGCCGGACCCGTCCGGCGGGGCGTTCGTCCTCCGGGGCACCGTGACGCGGGGACGGGTCGGGGTGCGGGGCCGGCACGGCACGGCACGGCAGCGGGGGCGCCTGCCGGCCCCGGCGCCCGCCCGGCATCGCGTCACGGGTGGCGGGGCTCCCGGGACCGGACCGGTGGTCCGAGGGGATCGGCGGCCGGCGGCCGGGCCGCGAACCAGGGACCGGGCCCGTCAGCCGGCGGCGGGGCCCCGGCGGGCGGCGTTGGCCCGGATGGCGTCCCGCAGCCAACCGGCCATCCCCTCCCGGATCCGCTCGTACGTGGCGGTGAACCGCTCGTCCGCCACGTACATGTCGGCCAGGTTGACGTGCATCGTGTGGTCGCAGGGGTAGAACCAGCGGCAGATCTGCTGCCGGTGCTCCTCAGCCAGATCCATCCCCTCCGGGGAGTCGGGCGCCGTACCTGCCGCCACCAGTTCCGCGATGCGCGCGTTCAGCTCGTCGCCCTCGTCCTTGATCCGCCGCCAGTCCTCCTTGGTGTACCGGGCCGAACGGCGCCGGGACTCGGCCCACGCGTCCGTGTCGCCCCAGCGTTCCTCGGCCTCCCGGTCGTAGGCCTCCCAGTCGTGGTCGCGACCGAAGACCTCGAACCGTTCCTCGGGGGTGAGGTTGATCCCCATGCGTCTCGCCTCCATGGCTCGCTCCACGGCGGCGGCCATCCGTCGCAGCTTCTCGATCCGCTCGGTGAGCAGGTGATGCTGTCGGCGGAGCCGCTCGGTCGGGTCGAGGTCCGGGTCGTCCACCAGGATCGCGATCTCCTCCAGCGGGAAGCCGAGTTCCCGGTGGAAGAGGATCCGCTGGAGCCGGTCGAGATCCTTCTCCTCGTACCGGCGGTGCCCGGCGTGCGTACGACCGCTCGGCTCCAGCAGTCCGATCGCGTCGTAGTGGTGCAGGGTGCGCACACTGATCCCCGCGAAGCGGGCCACCTCGCCCACCGACCAGCCCATGGCCGCCTCCGTCGTGTTCCGTGTTCCGACAACCCCCACCGTGACGCCTCACGTCGCGTGAGGTGCAAGCGGAGGCGACGGCCACCGGCGGGGCGCCCCCGGGATCGGGAGGAGGGCGGACGGGTCAGCGGACGACGGCCTGGACCTCGAGCACCCGCACGGGGGTCTCCCGCCACTCGCTCTCCAGGGTCTCCGGCAGACCGGGGAGGGTGAGCGGGGCACCGTTGTTCTCGAACCGCACCGTGTAGACCAACCGCGCCCGGGCCGGATGGGCGGCGTGCCCGTCCCCGGTCCTCGCGGCCCCGTTCACCGACGCCCGGTCGTAGATGTGCGAGCAGACATCGGACTCCCGCACGGTGAACGGACAGTCCAGAACACCGCTGCCGTCCCCCGGGTCCACCTCCAACCGCGAGGGCTCCGCGATCGCGACCACCCCACCGGCCGAACTCCCCCGCACCTCACCCTCCGACGGCCCCTCCGCCCACCACCAGGTGTCCACGAAGATCACCGCCTGCGTCGGCGGATTGTGCGCGAGCGTGAACCCGGGAACCGAGAGCCGCCCGAACGCCTCCCACGCCAGATCGGTCAATGACGGGCCGATGTCCCCGGGGGTGAACCACCCCCATTCGCCGTATTCATCCCCATTGGGATGGTGACATCCTTTGTACGTGTAGACGGATTCCTCGGTGGGTGGCTCCTCCGGCCACGATTCCGGGTCCGGATACACGACGGACGGAAAGTTCATGTAGCACGCGTAATCCCCTTCACAGAAGGTTGTCGCACCCTCTCTCCCCATCCCTTCCACCAACGAAAGATCGCATGAAGGAGAAGAGGAGCCGCCTCCGCTTCCGCTTCCCACCGGCCCGGCATCGTCCTCTTCCCCGGGGGACCCACCTCCACACACGTACACCATTTCCCCGATGTCGTGCCCGACCCAGCAGTCGGGATCATCGAGATTGGCTGCGGCGGGGGACGCACTCATGGAGAGCGCGACCGCCGCCACCAGGAGAAATGGCGCGTGACCCCGGATTGACCCCGGTTCCCTCATCGTCGTCAACACGAAATCACCGCCTCTTCCTGAGGGAGTTGATCCACCAGGATCCATCCTTCAGGGTTCAACTCCGCAAGAAATACACGCGGAGTCGCTCCTCTTTTTTCGATGGGTGCCTCGACGCCGTCAGCCATGATCGGCCAATCGTCCTCGTTCACGCAGGACTCCACCCGCGCGGAATCCTCGCCGACCGACAGAACGGTCACGTCGGTGATCGCGGGTTCACCTTCCCTGAAGAAACCCTGATCGTGATAGCTCGCGACCATCGTGAGCCTTTTCTCCACCAGATCCGGGGACGCGAATTCGAGGAGGGAGCCGCCGTCCAGAGGGGCACCGTTCTCGATGGCGATGATCTCCGCCCAGTAACGGTCGTGGAGATCCTCCAGCGCTCGGACGTCCTCCTCGCTCAGGGTCTCCTCCGACTCGGGGGTCTCCTCCGCCGGGGTGGGGACGGGAAGCGCGGCGTCGTCGGCGTCATCCCCGCCGCCCGAGCAGGCGGACAGGAGGGCGGCGGCCACGACCACCGCGAGGAACCGGGAACGTCGGATGGGGGTCTTCGTCACGGACCACAGCGTAGAAGCGGTCACCGACTGCGCGGTACACCGGATAATGCCCCGTCACGGAACGGTGACGAACCGCCGGCCCATTCCCCGGCAGCCCCCCGGATGCCCCGTTCCGGGGCGCCGGGCCACGGATCGGAGGAGGAACGCGGTGCGACCGCACCGGATGGGGATTCGCTTGATACCGCTGAAGACAGCCGAAAGGGGCCCCGGCGTCCCGGGCGGGGTGAATCAGCGGACGACGGCCTGGACCTCGACCACCCGCACGGGGGTCTCCCGCCACTCGCTCTCCAGGGTCTCCGGCAGACCGGGGAGGGTGAGCGGGGCACCGTTGTTCTCGAACCGCACCGTGTAGACCAACCGCGCCCGGGCCGGATGGGCGGCGTGCCCGTCCCCGGTCCTCGCGGCCCCGTTCACCGACGCCCGGTCATAGACGTGCGAGCAGACATCGGACTCCCGCACGGTGAACGGACAGTCCACCACCCCGCTGCCGTCCCCCGGGTCCACCTCCAACCGCGAGGGCTCCGCGATCGCGACCACCCCACCGGCCGAACTCCCCCGCACCTCACCCTCCGACGGCCCCTCCGCCCACCACCAGGTGTCCACGAAGATCACCGCCTGCGTCGGCGGATTGTGCGCGAGCGTGAACCCGGGAACCGAGAGCCGCCCGAACGCCTCCCACGCCAACTCCTCCACCGAGGGCCCGTCACCGGGTGGCGTGATGAATTCCCACACCCCGGGAAGCTCGCTCCCATCGGGGGCGAAACACTTCTTGAAGGTGTACACCGAGTCCTCGGTGGGAGGTTCTTCCGGCCACGTGTCAGGAGTCGGATAGATATACGAAGGAATGGCCGCCCAACACGCGTTCACCCCCTCACACCACCGCGCATCGCCCCTGCCGTGGACATGGGATAGGTCACACGAAGGAGAAGCGGAGCCACTGCTGCCGCCGTCATTCCCTCCCCGAACGGCATCACCACTTCCGGCCGGGGTCCCCCCACCGCACAGGTACACCATTCTTCCGGTACCGCGTTCGGTCCAGCAGTCGGGATCGCTCCGATTGGCCATGGCGGGGGAAGTCGGAAAAGTCAGGGCAGCCATGAAGCCGGCAAGAATGACCACGCTCCCCCGGAGCACCCATCTGCACCCCCGGGGATCAACACGAAATCTCCGCCTCCTCCTGAGGAAGAGGATTCACGAGAATCCATCCGTCCGGAGTGCGCTCCGCCAGAAAGGCACGGGGTGTGGCCCCTCTCTTCTCGATCGGAGCCTCGACGCCGTCAGCCATGATCGGCCAATCGTCTTCGTTCACGCAGGACTCCACCCGCGCGGAATCCTCGCCGGCCGACAGAACGGTCACGTCGGTGATCGCGGGTTCACCTTCCCTGAAGAAACCCTCACGGTGATAACTGGCGATCGCGGAGAGCTCCTCCTCCACCAGATCCGGGGACGCGAATTCGAGGAGGGAGCCGCCGTCCAGAGGGGCACCGTTCTCGATGGCGATGATCTCCGTCCAGTAACGGTCGTGGAGATCCTCCAGGGCCCTGATGTCCTCCTCGCTCAGGGTCTCCTCCGGTTCTGGGGTCTCCTCCGCAGGGGTGGGGACGGGAAGCGCGGCGTCGTCGGCGTCGGTCCCGTCACCGCCGCCCGAGCAGGCGGACAGCAGGGCGGCGGCCACGACCACCGCGAGGAACCGGGAACGGCGGATGGGGGTCTTCGTCACGGACCACAGCGTAGAAGCGGTCACCGACTGCGCGGTACACGGGGTGACGCACCGTCGCGAAACGGTGACGAACCGCCGGTTCCGGGAAGCTCAGAGCGGAAAGCTCGTGCGGCCGTGTTGGACGGAGATCCACTTGGTGTCGGTGAAGGCGTCCAGCAGCGCGTCCCCGTTGAGGCGGCCCAGACCGGAGCACTTCATGCCGCCGTAGGGCACGATCGGCTCGTCGGCGACGGTGGCGTCGTTGACGTGCACGATGCCGGTCTCGATCCGGCGGGCGATCCGCAGGCCGCGCTGGATGTCGCGGGTGTGGACGGCGCCGCTGAGGCCGTAGGGGGAGTCGTTGGCCAGGGTGACGGCCTCGTCCTCGCCGTCGACGGCGGTGAGGAGGACGACGGGGCCGAAGATCTCCTCGCGGTGCAGCGGGGAGTCGGTGGGCACGTCGGTGAGGACGGTGGGCGGCACGAGGTTGCCGCGTCGTTCCCCACCGTGCAGGATCTTCGCGCCGCCGTCCACGGCGCGCCCGATCTGCCCCCACAGGTGGTCGGCGTAGCGGGCGTCCATGAGGGGGCCGATCTCGGTGTCCGGGTCGGCGGGGTCGCCGGTCCGCAGGGCGGAGACCCGGGCGAGGAAGTGGTCGGTGAACTCCGGCAGGACACCGCGGTCGACCAGGAGGCGGTTGGCGGCCATGCACATCTGGCCCTGGTCCATGAAGCGGCTGAAGACGGCGGCGTCGGCCGCGTACGCGGGGTCGGCGTCGTCCAGCACGATCAGGGCGCTGTTGCCGCCGAGTTCGAGGACGACCCGCTTGAAGTGGCCGCCGGCGACGGAGGCGACGTGCCGGCCGGTGACCTCGGAGCCGGTGAAGCAGATCACCCTGGGCACCGGGTGCTCGATGAGGATGTCGCCGACCTCCGCTATGTCGGTGACCAGCACGTTGAACAGGCCGTCGGGGAGTCCGGCGTCGGCCAGCAGGCGGGCGAGGAGGGTGCCGCCGCAGATCGGGGAGGACTGGTGCGGCTTGAGGACGACGGCGTTGCCCAGGGCGAGGGCGGGCACCACGGTCTTCAGGCCGAGGAAGAGCGGGAAGGTATAGGGGGAGATGACGCAGACGGTGCCGACGGGCAGCCGGGTGAGGTAGTTCTCCTTGCCCTCCACCGGGGAGGGCAGGATGCGGCCCTCGGCGCGCAGCGGCAGGTGCAGGGCCTCGCGCAGCGCCTCGCGGACGAGGCCGAGCTCGTAGGCGATGCGGGCCCTGGTGCCGCCGAGTTCGGCGGTGATCAGTGAGGCGATGAGGGGTTCGCGCTCGTCGATGAGGTCGAGCAGGCGCTCGATGACACGCCGCCGGGCCCCGGGGGTGGTGGCGGCCCATTCGCGCTGGGCCGTCTCGGCGGCACGGTAGGCGGCGTCCACCTCGTCGGCGGTGGCGACGGTGATGGCGGCGAGCTTGTCGCCGGTCCAGGGGTTGAAGTCGATGACGTCCCAGTCGCCGCTTCCGGTCCGCCAGACACCGCCGATGTACTGACGGGCGAGGTCGTCGAGAACGGCTTCCGGGCCGATGGACGGGACCTCGGGGAAGTCGGACATGTCACTCCTCGGCGCGCGGTCTTGGAGGATGACGTGGATGACGGGACGTCAACCACCGCGAATCCTACAGTTGTCGGGTGATCTCGTGGAGAAGGGCGCGGGTTTCCCCGGGAGTCGCGGCCACTCCCGACAGGGCGTTCATGGTGCGGCGGTACTCGGCGACCTCGTCCTCCTTGTCGAGGTAGAGGGCGCTGGTGAGCTGTTCCAGGTAGACGACGTCGGAGATCTCCTCCTCGGAGAAGGAGAGGATGACGAAGGCCCCGCTGACGGCGGGGTGGGTGGGTCGGTCGAAGGGGACGACCCGCAGCGAGACGCCGGGCATCTCGGAGTACTCGGCGAGCAGCTTCAGTTGGTCCCGCATGACGGCCCGGCCGCCGTAGACGCGGCGCAGCGCCCCTTCGTCGAGGACGCAGTGCAGGCGGGGGGCGTTCTCCCCGACGAGGAGTTTCTGGCGTCCCATGCGCAGCGCGACCCGGCGGTCCACCTCCTCGGCGGGCAGGTCCGGGTAGTTGCCGACGACGACGGCGTGGGCGTACTCCTCGGACTGCAACAGGCCGGGGACGAACTGCACCTCGTAGGTGGCGATGGAGGCGGCGGCGGCCTCCAGGCCGACGAAGGTGGGGAACCAGCCGGGGAGCACGTCGTTGTAGCTGTGCCACCAGCCGGGACGGTTGGAGGCCCGGGCGAGGTTGAGCAGGGGTTCGCGTTCGGCCTCCTCGGTGACCCCGTAGAGCGTCAGCAGGTCGGCGACGTCACGCGGCTTGAAGCTCACCCTCCCCAGCTCCATTCGACTGATCTTGGATTCCGAGGCGCGGATCGAGTAGCCGGCGGCTTCGCGGGTGACCCCCCGCGATTCGCGCAATCGACGCAATTGGGCACCGAGCAGGATGCGGCGCACCATGGAGCCGCTGGAATCGGCGCCTCCGACCTCTCCGGCCCGGCCGCCCCGCGGTGACTGCGGTGTGCTCATGGGGTCCGATCCTCCCTGTGACCCGAGAAGTCTGCCATCTCCGGGCTCCGTTGTGTGCGCGCCCGATTACACTCAATCGAATTTTGTCGATGCACGTGCATCTGCCCTTGCATTTGCCGTGGGCGTTGGGAAGCATGAGTGCAGCGCGCCGTCACGCCGACGCGCCCGCACGACCTTGCCGTGTTCGACGGGGAGACGGCAGGGACCGACGGGGGTGACTCCGTTGGCCACCGGGGATCGGTCCGTCCGCCATCCGATCGCCCCGGACCAGCCCAGCCGCCACCGCCACCGCGAAAGCCGGGAGTCCGCGCCATGGGGATCGAAGGAGTGCCCGTTCTCGACACGTTAGGTCGACAGCAGTCCCTGATCGATCCGCACAGTCTGGACGGGGCCGTCTCGGTACGACTGCCGAGTCGCCCCGAATCCGTGCGGGGAGCACGTGATTTCACCCGGACCACCCTGGCGGGATGGCGGCTCTCCGAGCGCTTCGACACCGTCGCCCTGGTGGTCTCGGAATTGGTGACCAACGCCCTGCGGCACGGGTGTCCGGAGTCCCCGGCACCCGCCAGGGTGCCGGCGCCGGCGCCGGGTCCGGGGGAACACCGCGCGGGGGTGCGCGCCCCGCGTCCGCGCAACGGTTCCGCCCCGGTGCGTGGCGTCGGCGCCCGAACGCCCCGGGGTGTGTTCCCCGGCGAGGTCGCCGGATCCGCCGACCTCGCGTCGGTGGAGTTGGAACTGCTGCGCAGCAATCGCCGCCTGGTCTGCGCGGTGCGGGACTGCGGGGAGCAGGCCCCCCGTCCCGCGCGGGCGGACGCCTCGATGGAGGGCGGCCGGGGACTGCACCTGGTGGAGTGCTTCAGCGACGGGTGGGGCTGGCGTCCGTTGAGCGACGGCAGACGGGGCAAGGTGGTCTGGGCCGCCTTCCGACTCGGGTGAGGGGCACTCTCCCCCTCACCGCCGGCTTTCCCCTCCGGGGATGTCACCTTCTTCATCCGCCCGACCGCGCCTCATCCCGTTCCATCCCGTTTCGCTCCGCTCGTTTCACGGAGTCGGAGCAGGCGGGGAGCGCGCCACACACGGCCGGTACCCCGGTGGGGGTGCCGGCCGTCGTGGTGCGCCGGGGGAATCGGTTCGGCGGCCCGGGCGCCGGGGTCGTGACCGCGGCGGGGC
>NZ_VKHS01000649.1 GCF_014141525.1 Streptomyces calidiresistens | reverse complement strand
GACAGGGAACGATCCGTTCGGATCGTTCCCGGCCCCTCCCCGGTTCCGGCGGTCCCCCGGGTGGCCGACGGCCTCCGCGTTCCCGACCCGATCGCTCAGCCGACCGTCGGGCGTTCCTTCCCGGCCCAGGAGCGCTGGACCGACAGTTCCGCCTTCATCTCGGCCAACTGCACGGCGACGGCCGAGGGGGCCGTGCCGCCCCGGCCGGAGCGCGCGGCGAGGGCGCCGGGCACGTTCAGCACCGAGCGGACCTCCGGGGTGAGGTGGGGGGAGATCTCCGCGAACCGCTCGTCGGTCAGTTCGTGGAGTTCGATGCCCTCGCCCTCGCAGACCTTCACGCACTCCCCCGCCACCTCGTGGGCGACGCGGAACGGCACCCCGCGCCGGACCAGCCACTCGGCGATGTCGGTGGCCAGCGAGAAGCCCGCCGGGGCCAGCTCCGCCATCCGCTCCTCGTGGACGGTGAGGGTGGCCATCATGCCGGTGAAGGCCGGCAGCAGCACCTCCAGTTGGTCGCAGGAGTCGAAGACCGGCTCCTTGTCCTCCTGCAGGTCCCGGTTGTAGGCCAGGGGCAGCGCCTTGAGGGTGGCGAGCAGGCCGGTGAGGTTGCCGATCAGGCGACCGGACTTGCCGCGCGCCAGCTCGGCGATGTCCGGGTTCTTCTTCTGCGGCATGATCGAGGAGCCGGTGGAGAAGGCGTCGTGCAGCGTCACGAAGGAGAACTCCTTCGTGTTCCACAGGATGACCTCCTCCGCGATCCGGGAGAGGTTGACCCCGATCATCGCGGTGACGAAGGCGAACTCGGCGACGAAGTCGCGGGCCGCCGTGCCGTCGATGGAGTTGCCCGAGGAGCCGCGCTCGAAGCCCAGTTCACCGGCGACCGCCTCGGGATCCAGGCCGAGCGAGGAGCCGGCCAGGGCGCCGGAGCCGTAGGGCGAGACGGCGGTGCGCTCGTCCCACTGCCGCAGCCGCTCGCCGTCCCGCGACAGGGCCTGGACGTGGGCCAGCACGTGGTGGGCGAAGAGCACCGGCTGGGCGTGCTGGAGGTGGGTGCGGCCGGGCATGGCGGCGTCCGGGTGGGCCTCGGCCAGGCCGATCAGGGCCTCCTGGAGGTCGGCGAGCAGGCCGCCGATGATCCGGGCGTGGTCGCGCAGGTACATCCGGAACAGCGTGGCGACCTGGTCGTTGCGCGAGCGGCCGGCGCGCAGCTTCCCGCCGAGTTCCGGGCCGAGCCGTTCCAGCAGTCCGCGTTCGAGCGCGGTGTGCACGTCCTCGTCGGCGACGGTGCCGGTGAAGGAGCCGTCGGCGACGTCGGCGGCCAACCGGTCCAGGCCGGCGAGCATGCGCTCCAGTTCGTCGGCGTCCAGCAGCCCGGCGGCGTGCAGCACACGGGCGTGGGCCCGGGAGCCGGCGATGTCGTAGGGGGCCAGGCGCCAGTCGAAGTGGACGGAGGCGGACAGCTTCTCCAGCGCCGCCGCGGGGCCGTCGGCGAACCGGCCGCCCCACAGCCGCACGTCGGGGCCCGCGGCGGGTTCGGGGGTCGCGGCGCTCACCGGGCCAGGTCCCTCTTGGCCGCGATCTTCCCGGAGAGGGCGAAGATCTCGATGAAGCCCTTGGCCATCGACTGGTCGAAGGTGTCGCCCGTGTCGTAGGTGGCCAGGTCGAAGTCGTAGAGCGACCGCTCGGAGCGGCGCCCGGTGACGACCGCGCGTCCTCCGTGCAGGGTCATCCGGATGTCCCCGCACACGTGCTCGTTGGCCTCGGTCACGAAGCCGTCCAGGGCGCGCTTGAGCGGTGAGAACCACAGGCCGTCGTAGACCAGTTCCGTCCAGCGCTGCTCCACGCCCCGCTTGAAGCGGGCCAGTTCGCGCTCCACGGTGACGCTCTCCAGCTCCCGGTGGGCGGTGATCAGCGCGATCGCGCCGGGGGCCTCGTAGATCTCGCGGGACTTGATGCCGACCAACCGGTCCTCGACCATGTCGATGCGGCCGATCCCCTGTGCTCCGGCGCGCTCGTTGAGTTCGCGGATGGCCTCCAGGACGGTCACCGGGCGGCCGTCGAGGGCGACGGGGGCGCCCCGGTCGAAGGTGATGACGACCTCGTCGGCCCCGCGCGGGGTCGCGGGGTCGGCGGTGTACTCGTAGACGTCCTCGACGGGGCCGTTCCAGATGTCCTCCAGGAAGCCCGTCTCCACCGCGCGTCCGAAGACGTTCTGGTCGATGGAGTACGGGGACTTCCCGGTGGTGGCGATCGGCAGGCCCTTCTCCTCGGCGAAGGCGATGGCCTTGTCCCGGGTCATGGCGTGGTCGCGGACGGGGGCGATGCACCGCAGGTCGGGGGCGAGGGAGGCGATGCCCGCCTCGAAGCGGACCTGGTCGTTGCCCTTGCCGGTGCAGCCGTGGGCGACGACGCCGGCGCCGTGCCGGCGGGCGGCGGCCACCAGGTGTTCGGCGATGACGGGCCGGGAGAGCGCGGAGACCAGCGGGTACCGGTCCATGTAGAGCGCGTTGGCCCGGATGGCGGGGAGGCAGTACCCGTCGGCGAACTCGTGGCGCGCGTCGACGACCTCCGCCTCGACCGCGCCGCAGGCCAGCGCCCGCTTGCGGATGACCTCCAGGTCCTCCCCTCCCTGGCCGACGTCGACGGCCACGGCCACGACCTCGGCTCCGGTCGCCTCGGCGATCCAGCCGATGCATACGGAGGTGTCCAACCCGCCGGAATAGGCGAGTACCACTCGCTCGGTCACGGGGCTCTCTCCTTGGGATGCGCGCACTGACAGAATAAGTATGCAGAGCAATGCATGATTCGTCAATTCGACTCCGGGAGCGGCCCCGGGGGAACGCCCGCGCGACACGCGGAATCGGTTGTTGAAGGTGTTGAAAGCTCCTCCCCCGGCTCCCCGGGCACGAAAGAGCAGGTCGACGCGGCACCGGGGACGAAGCGGCCCTCCCGCGTCCCCTCCGGGGAACGGCCCCCGGGAACCGGCGCGCTGTTCCGGACCCCCGGGGACCCCCACCCTGGTGCCGATCGTCCCGGGGCGGGCCGCCCCGACCGCCGGTCACGAATCACCGCACCCGGCCGCCGGACGGGACGACGTCCCGACCGGCCCGGCCCGGCGCCGACCACAGGAGGTCAGGCTTGACGACCGCGCACCGACTCCCCGACGCCGATCCCGCCTCCGAGACCC
>NZ_VKHS01000648.1 GCF_014141525.1 Streptomyces calidiresistens | reverse complement strand
CTCCCGCCCCTCGGCCCGTTGCCCGCCGTCGGACTCTTCGGGCCGGACACCGTCTCCTGGCGGGTCCACGCCGACCCCGCCATGGGCCTGGCCGGCCTCCGCGCCCTGCTGCTGCAGGCCCTCCACCCCCTCGCGATGGCCGGGGTCTCCCGCCACTCGACCTATCGCGAGGACCCCTGGGGACGGCTGTACCGCACGGCGTTCTTCATCGGCGCGGTCACCTACGGGACCGGACCCGAGGCCCGGGAGGTGATCGACCGCGTCCGGCGCGTGCACACCACCGTGCACGGCACCGACCCGGAGACCGGGCTGCCCTACCACGCGGCCGACCCCGACCTCCTCGTGTGGGTGCACACCAGCGAGGTCTCCTCCTTCCTGGAGGTCACCACCCGCGCCGGGCTGCGCCTGACGCCCGCCGAGGCCGACCGGTACCTCGCCGAACAGGCCGGCGTCGCACGACTGGTCGGTGTGCCGGAGGGCCATCCGCTGCCCGAGGACACGGCGGCCCTGGAGCGCTACCTGGAGGACATGCGCTCCGGCGGCACCCTGCGGGCGGGGCCGGCCGCGTTGGAGGCCGCCCGCTTCGCCTTCGCGCCCCCGCTGCCGGGGGCGGCCCGGGGCGCCCGTCCGCTGTGGGCGGGGCTCATCCGTCTGGCGGTCGCCCTGCTGCCGCCGTGGGCCCGCCGGATGTACGGCCTGCCCGCCCATCCGGCGGTGGACCGACTGGCGGGGGCCGGGGCACGGTCGTTGCGCCGCTGCCTGATCTCCCTGCCGCGCCCCCTGCGGGAGGGTCCGCACCTCCGGGACGCCCGGGTCCGCCGGCGGGAGTTCCCGGGCACCGCCGGCGCCGACTCCGGGGAAATTTTCGAACTCGGTGCATCCGTGCCGGCCCCTCCCCCGGAAGCACGGGATGAACCTCCACATCACGGTGGAGAACGCCGCGAAGGGGAAAAATGATGAACTACTCGCGCAGTGCCTCCTTTCTGGTCGCCGCCGCCGGTTCGTGCGCCCTCACCCTCGGCCTGGCCATCCCGGCCGGCGCCGAGGAGCACGGGGACGACACCGCCACCGTGTCCGTGCTGCACGGCGTCCCGGGCCTGACCGTGGACGTCTACGCCAACGGCGAGGTCCTCCTCCCCGACTTCGAGCCCGGCACCCTCACCGACCCGCTGGAGCTGCCCGCCGGCAGCTACGACCTGGCCGTCTACGAGGCCGGCGCCGACCCGGACGAGGCCGACCCGGCCATCGAGGAGACCGTCGAGGTGCCCGGCGGGGCCAACGCCACCGTGGCGGCCCACCTCTCCGCCGAGGGCGACCCGCAGCTGACGGCCTTCGTCAACGACACCTCCGAGATAGCCGCCGGTGAGAGCCGGCTGACCGTCCGGCACGTGGCCGCGGCCCCCGCCGTGGACGTCCGCGCCGGTGGCGACCCCGTCTTCGAGGGCCTGGAGAACCCGAACGAGGCCTCCGCCGACCTGCCCGCCGGCACCGTGAACGCCGACGTGGTCCTCGCCGGTACCGAGGACGTGGCGCTCGGCCCGGTCGACCTCGACCTCACCGAGGGCGTCTCCACCATCGTCTACGCCTGGGGCAGCGCCGAGGACGGCACCCTCGACCTCGCCGTCCAGACCATCGACGACCTGCACTCCGCGCCCGGCGGCGTGGACGCCGGCGGCAGCGGCACCATGGCCCCGCTGAACTCCACCACCGAGGCCGCGCTGTGGGGCGTGGGAGCCGCCGCGGCCCTGGCCGGTGTCGCCGGTCTCGCCCTGGTCCGCCGGCGCTCCGTCGAGCAGAACTGATCGGAGAAGTGCCCGGCACCCCCGCCGCATCCGACGATCGCGCGGCGCCCGACGCCGCCCCGATCCCCCGGTCCGCACTCCCGGTCGGACCGGGAAGGGCCGCCCGGCCCCTCACCACCACTCACCCCCCTCGGGGGCCGGGCGGCCCCGCACCGACGGCCGGCGGAGCGGGGGCGACGGCCTCCCCCCGCTCCCCGGTCCCGGTGGGTCCTCCCGAGGGGCCCGGGAACACCACGGGAAAACCCTCCACCACCCATCGACCACCCACGGAAGACGAGGACGGAAAGCGATGACGGGCACCGAGCGGCGCGGCCGTCCATCGGCGATGCCGGCCCTGTGCATCGTGTTGGTGGCGGTCACCGCCCTCGCCGTCGTCCTCGTCCTGCTCCTCTCGGGTCGTGGCGCCCCCGGTGATTTCGGCAGTCGTGCCGAGGTCACGGCGGACCCGGACCCGGGGAGGGGCACCGGACCGGGCGGCGGCGCGGCTGGGGATTCTGCGTCGCCGCCCACCTCCGCCGGGTCGGGGGGGTCGGCCGGTACCGACTCCCCCGACTCCCCCGACACCGCCGAGGCCGTCGAGGCGGCGGGATCCGATCCCACCGGGGTTTCGCTCGCCCGGGTGGGTCTGGACGCCCCGCTCGACCCGGTCGGCGTCAACGACGACCGCACCATGGAGATACCCGAGGACGTCTCCCGTGCCGGCTGGTACCGCTTCGGTCCGGCTCCCGGCGCCCCGGCGGGCTCCGCGGTCGTCGCCGGCCACGTCGACGCCACCGGCGGGGAGCGGGGCGCCATGGCCGCCCTGTACGACGTGCGCGCCGGGGATGTCGTCACCGTTCGACGCGACGGGGCGGGGCCTCTTCGCTACGAGGTCGTCGCCCGCGAGTTGATCGAGAAGCGCGCCCTGCCCGCCGAGTTGTTCCGTCGTGACGGCCCGCCGGTGCTCACCCTGATCACCTGCGCCGGGCCCTACGACCGGGAGCGCGGCGGGTACCTGAGCAATCTGGTGGTGACGGCCGTGCCGCTCGACCCCTGATCCCCGCCGGGCCGTGCCCGACACGCCGCTTTCGTCCCCGCTCCAGTCACCCGGAAGTCACGGCTTCTTACGATGAAGACATCCCGATGTCGCGCGCACGGCTCGTCGCGCGGCTCCCTCCGGTTCGCGCCCTCCCGGACGCGAACCGGCAACCGCGCAGCCCGAGGGGAGGTGGGCAGCAGTGGATCACGACGAGGCCGCCGGTGACGGCGGACGCCCGGACCCCGACGGCGACCGTACCCCCGCCTTCCCCGAACAGCACGATCCCGGTGCAGCCCCCGACCGATCCGGGGCCGTGACCGGGCGTTCGTCCGTTTCCGGAGGTGTCCCCCCCGCCCCTGCCGTCGGGCCC
>NZ_VKHS01000647.1 GCF_014141525.1 Streptomyces calidiresistens | reverse complement strand
CCCTCCCGACCCTGCGCCGGTGCACCCGGGCCTCCCGGGGCGCCAGCGTCGGACGACTCCCCAGCGGTCCGCGGTCGGGGACGTTGCTCAGCACCTCCTCCGTCCCGGCCCATCCCTCCGGCAGGTGCACCTCCACCTCCCGGCCGGTGAAGTTCACCAGCACCAGCAGTTCGGTGCCCCCGGCCGCGTACCGACGGGTGAAGGCGTACACCTCCTCGCTGTCCGGGAACAGCAGGTGGAAATCGCCGTGCGTCACGGCCGGCTCGGTGTGCCGCAGCTCGATCAGCCGGCGGTAGTGGTGGAACACCGAGTCCGGATCCGCCGTCTGTGCCGCGGCGTTGATCTCCCGGTGGTTCGGATTGACCGGCATCCACGGGGTGCCGGTGGTGAAGCCCGCCCCCGGGGAGGCGTCCCACTGCATCGGCGTGCGGGCGTTGTCCCGACTGCGGGCGCGCAGAGCGGCCATCACCCGCTCCGGAGGCTCTCCCGCCGCGACCTCCTGCCGGTGGTGGTTGAGCGACTCGATGTCGCGGAAGTCCCCGATGCCGGCGAAGGGGGCGTTGGTCATGCCCAACTCCTCCCCCTGGTAGATGTACGGGGTGCCGCGGTGCAGGTGCAGGAGGGTGGCGAGCATGGTGGCCGACCGGACCCGGTGCTCCGGCGAGTCGTCCCCGTAGCGGGAGACCACCCGCGGCTGGTCGTGGTTGCAGAAGTACAGGCTGTTCCACCCCACCTCCGCCAATCCGTGCTGCCAGCGGGCGAACGAGGCCTTCAGGTCGGTCAGCCGCAGGGGACGGACGTCGAACTTCCCGGCCGGTCCGCAGTCCAGGCCCACGTGCTCGAACTGGAACACCATGTCCACCTCCCGGCGCGCCGGATCGGTGAACAGCCGGGCCTCCTCCACCGTCACCCCCGGCATCTCCCCGACCAGCAGCAGGCGTTCGGGGTGCCCCGCGAAGACCTCGCGGTGCATGTCGGCCAGGAACTCGTGGATGCGCGGACCGCACACGCAGTGCGGGTCCCGGTCCCCGTACCGGGCGCCCGGCGGTACGTGGCCGTCGGGCAGCTCCGGGTTCTTGGAGATGAGGTTGATGACGTCCATCCGGAAGCCGTCCACGCCGCGGTCCAGCCACCACCGCATCATCCCGTGGATCGCCCGGCGAACCTCCGGATTCTCCCAGTTGAGGTCCGGCTGCCGGGGGGAGAACAGGTGCAGGTGGTACTCGCCGCTCCGCGGGTCGAGGGTCCAGGCGGGGCCCGAGAAGAAGGAGCCCCAGTTGTTCGGTTCCGCACCCGGCGTGCCCGGCTCCATACCGGGACGCGGCGGTCGCCACCAGTACCAGTCGCGCATCGGTCCGTCGGGACCGCCGTCCCGGGAGGCGACGAACCAGGGGTGCTCGTCGGAGGTGTGGTTCACCACCAGGTCCATGATCAGCCGCATGCCCCGCCGGTGTACCTCGGCCAACAGCGCGTCGAAGTCCCCCGGCGTGCCGAAGAGCGGATCGATGCCGCGGTAGTCGCTGATGTCGTAGCCGTTGTCGTCGCGGGGCGAGGGGTACACCGGCGACAGCCAGATCACGTCCACCCCCAGCCGCTCCAGATGATCCAGCCGGGAGGTGATGCCCGGCAGGTCCCCGACGCCGTCCCCGTCGGAGTCGGCGAAGGAGAGCGGATAGATCTGGTAGACCACGGCCCTCCGCCACCACGGGTCCTCGGGCTCGGAGTCGATGCCGGACATGACGCCACCTCGCGGGGTGAGGGGAACGGGACCTCCCCGGGCGACGGAGCGCCCCGTGCCCGGGGAGTCCTTCCAGTGAACCCCGGATCCGCGACCCCCGAGGTGCCCGACACCGGTGTGTCGGGACCGCGGGGTCGCGGGCGGGGTCGCGGACGTCATCCCCGGTCGGCGGTCATGGCGTCCACCACGTGCTCGGCGATGGCCATGGAGGAGGTCGCGGCGGGGGAGGGGGCGTTGCGCACCACGGTCACCGCGCCCAGTCGGTGCACCCGGAAGTCGTCGACCAGGGTGCCGTCCCGATCCAGCGCCTGGGCCCGTACCCCCGCCCCGTCTCGTTCCACATCGGCCGGACCGATCCCGGGCACGTACCGTTGCGCGTCCCGCATGTAGGCGCGCACCGAGAGCGACCCCCGCACCTCCCGCAGGGCGGTGCGCCAGTGGCGTGCCGCCAGCCGCGCGGTGCCCGGCCACGAGACGATCCGCAGCACTTCCACCGGATCCACCCGCAGGCGGCGGTACCCCTCGCGGGCCGCCGCCGGGACCGCGTTCGGCCCCACCTCCACCCCGCCGTCGACGCGGCGGGTGAAATGCACTCCCAGGAACGGATAGCGGGGATCGGGAACCGGGTAGATCATCCCCCGCACCAGCTCCGCCTTGGGCGGCCGCACGCGCATGTACTCGCCGCGGAAAGGGATGATCCGCGGCTCGGCGGAATCGGCCACCAGGCGGCCCACCCGGTCCGCGTGCAGACCCGCGCACACCACCAACCGGTCCACCGACTCGGCGTGTCCCGCGGCGAGGATCCGCAGCCCCCCGGGCTCCCGGCGCACCGCCGTGACCCGCCGGCCGAATCGGATCTCCCCACCGGCCGCGACGATGTCCCGGCCGAACTCCTCGGCGATCCGCACGAAGTCGGTGATCGCGGTGCGGGGGGAGTGCAGCGCGGCCACCCCCGTGGCGTGGGGCTCCACCTCGGTGATCCCGGCGCCGGTCACCCTCCGCAGTCCCGGCACACCGTTGGCCCGGGCGAAGTCGTCCAGCCGGTCCAGGCGGGGCAGTTCCCCGGCGGCGATTGCCACCACGAGCTTGCCGCACTCCTCGTACGGCAGGGCGCGCTCGGCGCAGTACTCCCGCAACAGGGAACGGCCGCGGGCGCAGAGCCGGGCCTTGAGGCTGCCGGGAGGGTAGTAGATCCCGGCATGCACGACTCCCGAGTTGTGTCCCGTCTGGTGGACCCCGACGGACCCCTCCTTCTCCAGGACGACGACCCGGGTGCCCGGGCGGCGCAGGGTGATCTCCCGGCCCACGGCGAGCCCCACGATTCCCGCCCCCACGATGCCGACGGTCTCGTCAGCCATCCGCGTTCTCCGTTCCGCGAGGGAAACGCCCCCGGGTCTCCGGGCCCGGGGGCACGGCAACCCTCTCGTCCGGGGGGGCCGGAACGCAATCACCG
>NZ_VKHS01000646.1 GCF_014141525.1 Streptomyces calidiresistens | reverse complement strand
GTCCAGATCCTTTTTCAGCTCGGGATTCCGGTTCGGCAGGAGGTCAACTGCTGCTCGGCGAGCCTGCGCCGCAGCCGCTTGTCGACGGCGCGCTCCACCGTCTCGTCGAGGCGGTCGTCGAGCTTCTCCAGGAAGGACTCGACCAGCGCCGTCTCGTAGTTCTCGCCCAGTTCCTTGCGGGTCTGCACGGCGGCGTCCAGATCCTTTTTCAGCTCGGGATTCCGGTTCGTCATGCCGTTCACGCTACGGACGCCCGCACCCTCGCGCACTGGGGCCAACCCCCCTATCGACCCTCCGGTTCCCGTCCCCCCTCCGGGCACCGGGAACCGGCGGGTCCGGGGCCCGCTGCCTAGACTCGGCCCCGTGGACGAGGCGAGCGCGAGACTGCTGAAGTTCTTCGAGGGCCGGAGACTGACCCCGGTCCAGCGGCGCATCGCGCACTGCCTGGTGCGGCGGGCCGCCGACGCGCCCTACCTCTCCAGCGTGGAGGTGGCGCGGGCGGCCGGCGTCAGCCAGCCCTCGGTCACCCGCTTCGCCGTCGCCCTCGGCTACGACGGCTACCCGGCGTTGCGCCGTGCCCTGCGGGACCCGGACCGGCCGGCCCCGGGCGCCGCGGCGGGGGCGGCGGGGCCGGACACGGACGGTGCGGGGGCCGGCGCCGTCCGGCCCTCCCGCCGGGTCGAGGGCGCCAACCCCCACCAACAGGCCGTTCTCGCCGAACTGGAACACCTGCGGCAGTTGGCGGCCCTGCTGGCCGATCCCCGGCCGGTCGAGGAGGCCGCCCGACTGCTCGCCGCCTCCCGACCGCTGCCCGTGCTGGGGCTGCGGGCCGCCGCCGCCCAGGCGGCCGGCTTCGCCTGGTTCGCGGCCAAGGTGCACCCCGACGTCCGGCCGCTGACCGTCGGGGGCAGCGAACTGGTCGACCGGATCGAGGCCGCCGCCGGAGCCGGGGCGGGCGCCCTGCTGTGCTTCGCGCTGCCCCGGTACCCGCGCGAGGTGATACCCGCCCTGGCCGCCGCCCGGGCCGCGGGGTTGCGGGTGGTGCTGGTCGCCGACACCGCCTTCCCGGTGGTCGCCGAACCCGGTGACCTGGTGCTGCCCGCGGCCGTGGGCACCGCGCTGTCCTTCGACACCGCCTGCGCCCCGATGATGCTGGGCCGGGTCCTGCTCGAGGCGATGTGCGACGTGCTCCCCGACGCGGAGGGCCGCCTCGAACGGTTCGAGACGCGGGCCGCCGAGCGCGGGCTGTTCGTGGAGTGACCCGCCGGCCCGGCGGGCGGGGAGGGGAGCGGACGCGCCCCGGGCCGATCGGCCCCGGACGCGGGCCCGGGACCCTGTTGACGGGTTTCATTCAGTCCGTAGAGTGAGTGAATAGTCCAGTGCGAGGGCGCACGGCGCGACGGGCCCGCCCGTCGTCGGCCCGGCGCCGACCCGGGAGGCAGTCCATGGCAGGACCCCGCACCGTCCGCGCGGCCCGAGGCACCCGGCTCACCGCCCGGGGCTGGCCCCAGGAGGCCGCCCTCCGGATGCTGTGCAACAACCTCGACCCCGAGGTCGCCGAGCACCCCGAGCGCCTGGTGGTCTACGGCGGGTCGGGCAGGGCCGCCCGGGACTGGGCCTCCTTCGACGCCATGGTCCGCACCCTCACCGACCTGCGCGCCGACGAGACGATGCTGGTGCAGTCCGGCCGTCCGGTGGGCGTGATGACCACCCACGAGTGGGCGCCCCGGGTCCTCATCGCCAACTCCAACCTGGTGGGGGAGTGGTCCACCCCCGAGGAGTTCCGCCGCCTGGAGGGCCTCGGCCTGACCATGTACGGCCAGATGACCGCCGGGTCCTGGATCTACATCGGCACCCAGGGCATCCTCCAGGGCACCTACGAGACCTTCGCCGCCGTCGCCGCCAAACGCTTCGGCGGCTCCCTGGCCGGCACCCTGACGGTCACCGCCGGCCTGGGCGGCATGGGCGGCGCCCAGCCCCTGGCGGTCACCCTCAACGGCGGGGTGGCGCTGTGCGTGGACTGCGACCCGCGCGCGGTGCGACGCCGTCTGGACCACGGCTACCTCGACGTGGCGGCCGACGACCTCGACCACGCGCTGCGCCTGGTCGAGGACGCCCGGGCCCGCCGCGCGCCGCTGTCGGTGGGCGTGGTCGGCAACGCCGCCGAGGTGCTGCCCCGCCTGCTCGCCGCCGGCACGCCGGTGGACGTGGTCACCGACCAGACCAGTGCCCACGACCCGCTCGCCTACCTCCCCCTCGGGGTGCCCTTCGAGGAGATGGCCGGGTACGCGCGGGACAAGCCGGAGGAGTTCACCCGGCGGGCCCGCGAGTCCATGGCCGCGCACGTGGACGCCATGGTCGGCTTCCTGGACGCCGGGGCCGAGGTCTTCGACTACGGCAACTCGCTGCGCGCCGAGGCGCGGCTGGGCGGCTGCGAGCGGGCCTTCGACTACCCCGGCTTCGTCCCCGCCTACATCCGGCCGCTGTTCTGCGAGGGGAAGGGCCCCTTCCGGTGGGCGGCGCTGAGCGGGGAGGCCGCCGACATCGCCGCCACCGACCGGGCGGTGCTCGACCTGTTTCCCGACAACGAGCCGCTGGCCCGCTGGATCCGCACCGCCGGCGAGCGGGTGCGCTTCCAGGGCCTGCCCGCCCGGATCTGCTGGCTGGGCCGGGGCGAACGGGACCGCGCGGGCGAGCGGTTCAACGACATGGTCGCCTCCGGGGAACTGGCCGCCCCGGTCGTCATCGGTCGCGACCACCTGGACTGCGGGTCGGTCGCCTCCCCCTACCGGGAGACCGAGGCGATGCGGGACGGCTCCGACGCGATCGCGGACTGGCCGCTGCTCAACGCCATGGTCAACGTCGCCTCCGGCGCCTCCTGGGTCTCGATCCACCACGGCGGCGGGGTGGGCATCGGGCGCTCCCTGCACGCCGGGCAGGTCACGGTCGCCGACGGCACGCCCCTGGCCGGGGAGAAGATCCGCCGGGTGCTCACCAACGACCCCGGGATGGGCGTGATCCGGCACGTGGACGCCGGCTACCCGGAGGCCGAGCGGGTGGCGGCCGAGCGCGGGGTGCGGGTCCCGATGCGCGAGGGCGAGGGGGCCCCGGACGGCGGTCCCGGGGACACCGCCGGGGACACCCCGGACGCGGGCCGGTCGGGAGACCGGCCGTGACCCCCGACGGCGCGGGCCGGCCCACCGC
>NZ_VKHS01000645.1 GCF_014141525.1 Streptomyces calidiresistens | reverse complement strand
ACCCGTGGCGGGGCGCCCGGCGGGGTCGGGAGCATGGGCCCGTGGGCATCGAGCGGACCCTGGCGAGGGTGGAGACGGATCTGGCGACGGGGCGCGTCCCCCTGGCCCGACAGCGACTGCGCGGTCTGGTGGGCTCCTTCCCCCGGGACCTCGGGGTCAGGCTGCGGCTCGCGGAGGTGTACCGCCTGTACGGGGAGCCGGCGCAGGCCGGACGGTGGAGCCTGCTGGACGCCGACCGCCGCCCGGAGGAGGTGGCGGCCTTCGAGGCCCGCTACCCGGACCCGGTGGAGCGGATGCGGGCCGTGGCCTGGCGCGGGCCGGAGGAGGGGGCCGCGACCGACTTCGCCCGGGAGCGCCTGGCCGAGCTGCGCCGGGACGCCTCCCGGGCCGCCGGCCGCCCCCTGGAGTGGGGGTTCACCGACCCGGAGGGATGGGAGGAGGCGGCGGGCGGCATCGGGGACACCCTGGCCGGCTGGGGGTGTTTCGCGGCGATGGTCCTCTTCCTCGTCCTGGCCGGGATCGGGACGGCCACCGTGGTGCGCTGGCTGTGGTGAGGCGGGGCCGGGGAGCCGGTGGTGCTCCGACCGGTCACCGGATCCGGTGACCGGGGCCGGGACCGGGGCGGCCTCCTCCCGGCGGGTGGGACCCGCGCCCTTCCCGGCACGGGCGGACCCGGCCGGCCCGGGAGGGGCGACCGGGTCCGGATCCGGTACCCGGGGACGATCAGGAACGGGCCGGAGCGGCCAGGCGGAGATCGGCGACCGACCGGCCGGCGTGGAGCGTCCACCCCGTCCCCGGGGCCCGCCACCCGCCGGCGGCGGCGTCCCACAGCTCGAAGGCACGGTCGTCGAGGTCGATCACGGCCTGCACCGTCTCCCCCGGCCGCGCCGTCACCGTGGCGAAGCCGACCAGGCGACGCACCGGCAGTTCGGTGTCGCCCGCGCCCCGGTCGTCGGGGGCCGCGTAGAGCTGGACGGTCTCCCGGCCGGGTCGGTCGCCGGTGTTGCGCACCCGGACGATCGCGGTGTCGTCGAGGACCGTCAGCTCCTCGTACTCCCACCCCGTGTAGCCCAGGCCGTGGCCGAAGGGGAAGGCCGGGGCGGGGCCGTCGGGGCGCCGGTCCCACGCCCGGTAACCGATGAATACGCCTTCCCCGTAGTGGAGCTCGCCATCGGTGGGGACGACCCCGGTGACCGGGGCGTCGGTCAGGCGGGCGGGCCAGGTGGTGGGCAGCCGCCCGCCGGGCTCCTCGGCGCCGAGCAGCACCTCGGCCAGTGCCGAGCCGATCTCCTGACCGCCGAACCACCCGAGCAGGACCGCCGCCACCCGGTCCCGCCAGGGCATCTCCACCGGGGAGCCGGCGTTGACCACCACCACGGTGCGCGGGTTGACCGCCGCCACGGCCTCCACCAGGTCGTTCTGCCGACCGGGCAGTTCCAGGGAGGTCCGGTCGAAGCCCTCGCTCTCCACCCGCTCGGTGGTGGCGACCACCACCACGGCGGCGTCCGCGCCGCGGGCGGCCTCGACCGCCTCCGCGATCAGCTCCTCGGCCGGGCGCACCGGCTCCCGGTGGGTGAGGGCGAACCCGACGACCGGGAAGGGCATGGCCTCCAGCGGCGGCACGGTGTACCGCAGGGAGACGGTCACCTCCTCGCCCTTCGTCAACTCCACGGTCCCCCGCTCCCGGGGGCCGCCGAAGAACGCCTCGAAGGCGTCGTCCGAACCCGGCTGCTCGACCCCGTCGTACAGCACCTCCCCGGCGACCTCCAGGCGGAAGCCGCCCAGTCCACGGGTACCGAACCCGTGCGCGCCGGAGGTCCGGGGGGTGAAGGTCCCGGTGACCTCGACCGTGGCGAGGTGCTCCGGGGCGACGCCCTCGGGGAAGTCGCCCATCCACTGCACCTGGCCGTTGGGCAGCCGGTCCCCGCCCAGTTCGGCGCCGTCCGCGTCGCGGCAGACCGCGCGCAGCGCGAAACCCTCACCGGCGACCTGCGGCTCCTCGTTGGGGTCGGCGCCCGGTGTCCAGAGCACCGTCCCCTCCGGCAGGGCGGCCCGCAGCCCGTCCAGGGGGGAGACCACCCGCTCGGGGAAGACGGTCGCCGAGCCGCCGCCCAGTACCCGGGCGTCGCGGGCCGCGACGCCGCTGACCGCGAGCCGGCTCAGGGCAGCCGGCTCCAGCGGCAGGGCGGGGCGGTCCGCCCCGGCCGGACCGCCGGGCACGGTGCGGTTGGTCAACAGGACGAGGGAACGCCGGGCGACCTCGCGGGCCAGACCCGCCGCGTCGACGACCGGCGGCCGGTCGGCGGGCGCGACCACCGGATCCGTCCCCGTCAGGGCGCCGGTGCGGGCGGCGACCCGCAGGACGCGCAGCACCGCCGCGTCCACCAGTTCCTCCTCCACCCGGCCCTCGCGGACGGCGGCGGCCAGGGCGGGACCGTAGACGGTGCGCGGGCCGGGCATGGCGACGTCCAGCCCGCCCCGGATGGCTCCCACGGTGTCCCGGGCGGCCATCCAGTCGGAGACGATGAAGCCGTCGAACCCCCACTCCCCCCGCAGCACGCCGTTCTGCAGCGCGGCGTGCTCGCTCATGGTGGTGCCGTTGACGGAGTTGTAGGCCGCCATCACGCCCCACGGGGCGGCGCGCTCCACGATGATCTCGAAGGGCCGCAGGTACAGCTCGCGCAGGGTGCGCTCCTCCACCCGGTTGTCCACCGTGAAGCGGTCGGTCTCGGCGTCGTTGGCGACGAAGTGCTTGACCGTCGTGGCGATGCCGCCCTCCTGCACGCCGGCGACGTACCCGGCCCCGATCAGACCGCTGAGCAGGGGGTCCTCGGAGTAGCACTCGAAGTGGCGGCCGCCCAGCGGGGAGCGGTGCAGGTTGACGGTGGGGGCGAGCAGCACGTGCACGCCCTTGCGGTGCGCCTCGGCGGCCAGCAGGTGTCCCGTGCGGCGGGCCAGCCCGGGGTCCCAGGTCGCGGCGAGGGCGGTGGGCGAGGGCAGCGCGATCGAGGGGTCGTCGGCGGTCCAGCGCCGGCCGCGCACGCCGATGGGCCCGTCGGACATCACCAGGGAGTCCAGGCCGATGGCGGGGACGGCGGGCAGGGTCCACATGTCCTGTCCGGCGAGGAGCGCGGCCTTCGTGTCGAGGTCCAGGGCGGCGAGGGCGGCGCGGATGGCCCGCTCGATCCGCTCGTCGGGGCCGTGGGGGCCTGCGGGGGAAG
>NZ_VKHS01000644.1 GCF_014141525.1 Streptomyces calidiresistens | reverse complement strand
GACCCCCCGGCACCCCGGAGCCGCCCCCCGGGTCCGGCCCGGACGACTCCGGGGGCTCCGCCGCCGTGCCCGCCGGACCCCCCACCGGACGGGCCGCGATCATCAGCGGTTTGTGGCCGCCGCGGATCACCCGGGCGCAGCTGACCGTCGCGGCCCTGCTCTTCGTGCTGGGCCTCGGGCTGGCCATCCAGGTGCGGGTGGCGGGGGAGGACGCCACCCTGCGCGGCGCCCGTCCGGAGGATCTGGTCCGCATCCTCAGCGAGCTGGACGAGCGCACCAAGCGCCTGGAGGAGGAACGCGCGGAACTGGAACGGCTGCGCGCGGAACTGGAGACCGGCTCCCTGCGGGCCGAGGAGGCACGGCGGCAGAACCGGGAGCGCGAACTCCAGCTGGGCATCCTGGCGGGTACGGTGGCCGCGACGGGACCCGGTATCGAGATCACGATCACCGACCCCGCCGGCGCGGTGGGTGCCGACCACCTGCTGGACGCCGTGCAGGAGCTGCGTGCCGCGGGCGCGGAGGCGATGCAGATCGGAGGGGTGCGGATCGTGGCCGAGACGGCCTTCACCGACACCCGGGACGGCACCGTCCTGGTGGACGGCCGTCCGGTGGACAGGCCGTTCCGGCTCTCGGTGATCGGTCGTCCCCGTGACCTGGAACCGGCCCTGAACATCCCCGGGGGGATGGTGCAGTCCCTCGAGCAGGAGAACGCGACGGTGATCATCGAGCGGCCGGACGAGGTGGTCGTGGACGCCTTGCGGTCCGACGAGAGCCCTGACTACGCTCGGTCGTCATCCTGATCCGCAGCGGATTTGTTCCGTGGGTCCCGGGGCCACCGGGGATGTTCCGACGGCCCCGGGGGAAACTGATCACATGTCACGGACGTTCTCCGGGTGACCGGGGTGACCAGTGAAGAGGGACCCGTGAGAGAGAATGGTTCCTCCGTCCCGCGGTGGGACGGAGGACGAGGTGCGAGGGGAATCGCCGGTGAGTTTTTTCGCTAAGTTGTTCGGCAGGCGTCAGGGCGGCTCCGAGCAGGCCGCGCGGCACCGCGCCGGCCGGCCGGGCGAGCCCCCTGCGGGTCGGTCGGAGGGCGAGAGCGGGCGGCCCCTGTTCCGTGACGAGGTCGCCGGGACGGGGACGGCCGGCGGCATAGGCGCCGCGCCGACGCAGAGGTGCCCCCGCTGCTCGACCCCGATCCCGACCGGCAGCCGGTTCTGCTCCCAGTGCGGGGCCCCGTTGACGTCCGGCGCGGTGGCGGAGGGATCCTCGGAGACCACCTCCACCATCTCGATCTCCGGCATCGAGGCCTACGAGGCCGAGATGACCGGTCAGAACGCCGCTCCCTCGCTCTCCCCGGAGGCGCAGGCGGCGGTGGACGCCCTCCCGCCGGGTTCCGCCCTGCTCGTGGTGCGGCGCGGCCCCAACTCCGGCAGTCGTTTCCTCCTGGACAGCGACCTGACCACGGCCGGGCGCCACCCGGAGAGCGACATCTTCCTGGACGACGTGACCGTCTCCCGGCGGCACGTGGAGTTCCGCCGGCGGCCCGAGGGCGGTTTCACCGTCTCCGACGTCGGCAGTCTCAACGGCACCTACGTCAACCGCGAGCAGATCGACACGGTGGTGCTCACCACGGGTGACGAGGTGCAGATCGGGAAGTACCGGATGGTCTTCTACGCCGGTTGAGGCCGGTCTCCCGCCGGTCCGGTCGAAACCGACCGGACCGGCTCGCGGGGTCCCGGTCCGGAACCGGGCCCGACCTTCGTTTCCGGCCGGCCGGCGACGGCGTGTCCGCCCCTCGCGGGTGGGTTCGACTGTTCAAACCGGCCGGCCACGGCCTAGGGTTGCTGTGTGAACCAGCTCGATGTCGTCGGTGTCCGGGTCGAGATGCCCAACAACCAGCCGATCGTGCTCCTGCGCGAGGTCGGTGGGGACCGCTACCTGCCGATCTGGATCGGCCCCGGGGAGGCCACCGCCATCGCCTTCGCGCAGCAGGGCATGACGCCTCCCCGTCCGCTCACCCACGATCTCCTCAAGGACGTGGTGGAGGCCTTCGGGGAGGAACTCACCTCCGTCCGCATCACCGATCTGCGCGACGGGGTCTTCTACGCGGAACTCGTCTTCGCCAGCGGGGTGGAGGTCAGCGCCCGTCCCTCGGACGCCATAGCGCTCGCCCTCCGCGTCGGCTCGCCCATCTACGGCAGTGACGGCGTCCTCGACGACGCCGGCATCATCATCGCCGACGAGCAGGAGGACGAGGTGGAGCGCTTCCGCGAGTTCCTGGATCAGATCTCCCCGGAGGACTTCGGCACCGGGAACCGCTGAGCGGCGTCCCGCTCCGCCCGCCGTTGCCCCCCACGGGTGTTTCCGGGGCGGGAACCGTCACGCGGCGTGGCGATCGTTGACGCGCCCCCCGGGGGTGCCTAGCGTCGGTGGGGCATGTCCCGAACAGCGGAACGCCGTCGTCGTGTCCGCGGGGACCGCCGTGACGGATGGGGGCGTCCCGAGGCGCGTCCCGGCTCCGCGGCGACATGCAGAACGGAGGCGGGCGTGATTGGCAACGGCAACGGAAAGGCGGTGGGCGGGGTGAGGACCCTCCGCGGATCGTCCCTGTCCCGCTCCGTACCCCGACCGGCGTTGCGCCGTACCGTGGTCGCCCAGGGCAGGAACCCCGAATCGCCCGGACGCGGGGCCGCCCCGGCTCCCGAACTCGGTTACCGGGGCCCCAGCGCGTGTGCCGCGGCCGGTATCACCTACCGCCAGTTGGACTACTGGGCCCGCACCGGGTTGGTGGAGCCCTCCATCCGGCCCGCGAGGGGATCGGGCACCCAGCGCCTGTACGGCTCCCGGGACGTCCTGGTGCTCAAGGTCGTCAAGCGGCTGCTGGACGCGGGGGTCTCCCTGCAGAGCATCAGGGCGGCCGCGGTGGTGCTCCGGGCCGCCGACCCCGCCGAACTTCCGGACATGACGTTGCTCAGCGACGGCGTGGTCGTCCACCGCTGTTCCTCGGCGGAGGAGGTCGCCGAACTGCTCCGCGACGGCCGCGGGGTCTTCGGCATCGCCGTGGGGGCCGTGTGGTCGGACGTGCGGGCCGCGCTCGCCGAACTGCCGGGGGAACGCGCGGACACCGGCGAGCAGACCGACACCGTCCACCCGGACGACGAACTGGCACGTCGGCGGCGGCGCGGCACCCCCTGAGCCCCCCTGTCTCCTATACACATCTCAGAG
>NZ_VKHS01000643.1 GCF_014141525.1 Streptomyces calidiresistens | reverse complement strand
CCCCCGCACCCGCCGGGAAGTCCCACCCCCCGCTGCCCGTGGTCGCCGTCGTCGGTCTGGGCACGATGGGTACCGGCATCGCCGAGGTCCTGCTGCGCTCCGGGCGCGAGGTCATCGGCATCGACATCGACCCGGCCGCCGCCGAGCGCGCCGGTGCACGGCTGCGGGCCTCGGCCGACCGCGGTGTCGAGCGCCGCCGGATCACCGAGCAGCAACGCCACGACCTCCTCTCCCGGTTCCGCGCCGGTACCGACCTCGCCGACGCCGCCCCCGCCGACCTGGTGATCGAGGTGGTGCCCGAGGACTACGACCTGAAGCTGTCGGTGCTCACCGCGCTGGACGACCTCGTGCGCCCGGACGCCGTCCTGGCCACCGGCACCAACGCCCTGCCCGTCACCCGCCTGGCCGCCGAGACCGCCCGCCCCGAACGCGTGGTGGGTCTGCACTTCTTCCACCCGGTGCCCGCGATGCGCCTGGTCGAGGTGGTCTCCTCGGTGCTGACCTCGCCGGACGCGATCGAGCGGGTCACCGCGCTGGCCCGGGACCTGGGCAAGGAGCCCGTGGCGGCCGGCGACCGGCCCGGCTTCATCGCCGACGGCCTGCTGTTCGGCTACCTCAACCGGGCCGCCGCGATGTACGAGGCGCGGTACGCCACGCGCGAGGACATCGACGCCGCGATGCGGCTGGGCTGCGGTCTGCCGATGGGTCCGCTGGAGTTGCTCGACCTGATCGGAATCGACACCGCGCGGGCGGTGTTGGAGGCGATGTACGAGCGCTCCCGGGACCGGCTGCACGCCCCGACCCCCGTCCTGGGCCAGCTCGCCGAGGCCGGCATGACCGGCCGCAAGGCCGGGCGCGGCTTCTACACCTACTCGGGGACCGGCCCCGACGCCGAGGTGGTGCCCGACCCTCCGACGGGCGGGGGAAGCGGCGACCGCGGCGGGCGGACCACGGGCGGCCGTCCGGTGGAGACCGTCGGCGTGGTCGGCTCCGGGACGATGGCCTCGGGCATCGCGGAGGTCTTCGCGAAGGCCGGGTACCCGGTGATCCTGGTGGCCCGCAGCGAGGAAAAGGCGAACACGGCCCGGGGGCGGATCGCGAAGTCCCTCGATCGCTCGGTGACGAAGGGACGGATGTCGGCGGGGGACCGGGACGCCGCGCTGGCCCGGATCGTGCCCGCCGACACCCTCGACGCGCTGGCCGACGTGGACCTCGCCGTCGAGGCGATCGCCGAGGACCTGACGGTCAAGCAGGACCTCTTCCGCGCCCTGGACAAGGTGTGCCGGGCCGGCGCGGTGCTGGCCACCACGACCTCCTCGCTCCCGGTGGTGGCGTGTGCCCGCGCCACCTCCCGCCCGCAGGACGTCATCGGGATGCACTTCTTCAACCCCGCCCCCGCCATGAAGCTGGTGGAGGTCGTGCGCACGGTCCTGACGGGGGACGAGGCGCACGCCACCGTCCACGAGGTCTGCTCCCGGATCCGCAAGCACCCGGTGGACTGCGGCGACCGGGCCGGCTTCATCGTCAACGCCCTGTTGTTCCCCTACCTGAACGACGCGGTGAAGATGGTCCAGGAGCACTACGCCACCCCGGACGCCGTGGACACGGCGATGAAGCTGGGCGGCGGCTACCCGATGGGCCCCTTCGAACTGCTGGACGTGGTGGGGCTGGACGTGTCGCTGGCGATCGAGGAGACCCTGCACCGGGAGTTCCGCGATCCCTCGCTGGCCCCCGCCCCGCTGCTGCGGCAACTGGTGGAGGCGGGCTGCCTGGGGCGGAAGACCGGGCGGGGCTTCCGGGAATACACCCGGGCGGCATCCTGAGGGCGGGCGGATGGGCTACGTTCGGCTCATGGCCCAGCCCGTGAAGTCCGTGTCACCCGATGTCCGCGCGCCACAGGCGCCGGCCGCCGCCTCACAGCGCCTGAAGGTGCGGCGGCGGCTGGCCGCGGCGGCGATGGAGCTCTTCGCGACCAAGGGTTACGCCGCCACCACGGTGGACGAGATCGCCGCGGCGGCCGGCGTCGCGCGACGGACGTTTTTCCGCCACTTCCGTTCCAAGGAGGAGGCGATCTTCCCCGACCACGACGACACCCTGGAGCGGGCCCGGGCGGTCCTGGAGGCCGCTCCGGCCCGGGAGAACCCGATCGACACCGTCTGTCGGGGGATCAAGGAGGTCATGCGGATGTACGCGGCCTCCCCGGCGGTGTCGGTGGAGCGCTACCAGCTGACCCGCGAGGTGCCGGCGCTGCGGGAGCGGGAGATCGCCTCGGTCGCCCGGTACGAGCGGCTGTTCACCCGCTACCTGTTGGAGCAGTTCGACGAGTCGGCGCACCGGGAGGGCAGCGCCGGGGACGAGCCGCTGTTGGCGGAGGTCGCCGCCTCGGCTGTGGTCACGGCCCACAACCACGTGTTGCGGCGGTGGTTGCGCAGCGGGGGGCAGGGGGATGTGGAGGGCGACCTGGACCGGGCGTTCGCCGTGGTGCGGCGGACCTTCGGCAGCCTGCCGGTGACCGCCGGCGGTGAGCCCGGCGGGGCGCCCCCGGCGCCGGAGGTGGTGGTGACGGTGGCCCGTGCCGACGCGCCGCTGCCGGAGGTCATGCGCTCGATCGAGGAGGCCCTGCGGCGGCGGTGACGCCTCCCCGCACGGCCCGGGCACCCGACCCGTGCGGCGTCGGGCGCCGTCGGGGTGGGGGTCGACATCCGGGAGGGCCGGTCCCACCGGCAGGCGGTGCCGGCACCGCGTGCCGGCCGAGACCGGCCCTCCCGCCCCCTTCACGGGGTCCACGGGCCTCACGGAGCCCACCGGCTCCCTCATCTCCACGGTCACCGCGCTCCCCCACCGGATCCCGGTCGCCCGCGCCCGTCGGGTCGGTCGGGTCGGGCGGCGTGCAGGGCCCACACCACCAGCGGAACCTGCCCGGGGACCCGGGCCCGGGCGATCCCCGACCACGGCGCCGGACGGCGACTCCAATCCCGGGCCATTTTCACGTTGGCCGGCCACACGGCGACCGGGAAGGCCGCCGTGGCCAGGGCGCTCGCCCGGCGCGTGCGGGGAGCGACCAGTCCCGCGGCCGGGGCGAGTTCGGCGGCACCGCTGATCCGGGTCCGGTCGCGGGGACGGCCGGGCAGGGAGCGGGGCACGATCGCGTCGAACGGCCGTGGGACGACGAAGTGCAGCACCCCCGCCGCGCCGAGGAGGCCGGCGAGGGCACGGGGGGGGTGCCGGGG
>NZ_VKHS01000642.1 GCF_014141525.1 Streptomyces calidiresistens | reverse complement strand
GCCGTGCTCAGCGGCGCCGAGCGCCGGGGGCGTTGGCGGGTGGGCGGCCGGGTCAACGCCGTGGCCTTCCTCGGCGGGGTGGAACTCGACCTGACCCGGGCCTACTTCGAGCAGCGGGTGGTGACCCTCAACGTCACCGCCGTCATGGGCGGGGTGGAGATCAAGGTGCCGGAGAACATCACCGTGCGCGGCTCCGGCACCGGCATCATGGGCGGGTTCTCGATGGGGGAGCACGAGTCCTCCGACCCGAACGCCCCGGTCCTGGTCGTCCAGGGCCTGGCCCTGATGGGCGGCGTGGAGGTGAAGCGGGCCTCCGGCGAGGAGGTGCACGACCTGCGCGCCCCCGATCGCGACTGAACCGGCCCACCCGGGACGTGCCGGGGGCTCCCCCCGGATCCGACGCGCCGGCCCCGCCCCGCGCGGGCGCCCCCGGCGAACGGATGTCCGGGGCCTTTCCGGGGTCGCGCCGCCCGGGTGCGGAACCCCCCTGCGATCCGACTGTTTGGCTCTCCGTGCATAAGCGTGCGCGCAGCGGGTAGGGCAGAGAGACCGTCACCCGTATGGCCGCACCCCGGCCGGCGGGGGCCAGGGCCGGCCGCCGTCGCACGGGTGGTGATCCGTCATCGCGAGAGCGACCCCGGTAGCCGTCGTCAGGAGTTGACCGTGCTGCATCCGCCGCCCGAGTCGTGGTCCCCCGCTGCCCCGGCGCAGCACGCCCGGAAGGAGCCCGCGGGGCCCTGGCACTCGGAGGCCGCCTGTCGGCGGGACGAGGCGGGGCTCTTCTTCGCCCCCTCACGGGAGCCCACCGCCCATCGCCTCTCCCGTGAACAGGCGGCCAAGGCCGTGTGCGCGCGCTGCCCCGTCCTGTTGGAGTGCCGCGAGCACGCCCTCGACCAGCCGGAACCCTACGGCGTGTGGGGCGGCCTGACCGCCGCCGAGCGCCGCGTGGTGCTCGGCCGCCGGCGGCGTCGGGACGCCGCGGAGGTCCCGCCGCCGGTGGAGCGCATCGCCTGACGCGTTCCGGTGCCGGAGGACCTCCCGCCCGTCCCGTCCGGGTCGGATGCCCGGCCACGCTCCCGGGGCTCCCCGGCCGTTCCGGTGCCCCGTACCGTCCCGCGGCGGTCCCGTGCGCGCGGCGCTGTTCCGGCGCGCCCCCGCGGCCCGCGGTGTACCGCCACGCCGGCCCGC
Source organism: Streptomyces calidiresistens (assembly GCF_014141525.1). Classification (GTDB taxonomy): domain Bacteria; phylum Actinomycetota; class Actinomycetes; order Streptomycetales; family Streptomycetaceae; genus Streptomyces; species Streptomyces calidiresistens. Next base: position 2,051 of record NZ_VKHS01000642.1, on the reverse strand, counting down.
GGAGTCCCGGGTCCGCCGCCCGCCGTGGGGGCGGATACCCGGCCCGCGGGGGAGCATGCCCCCGTGCGCGGTCCGGGCTCCCGCCCCGCGGGACGCGCCGGCCCCCGCACGGGTTCGGCGCGTCCCGGGTTCGACGCTCGGCTCAGCGCGCCCGCTCGAAGTCGATCGCGCTGTAGGCGCGCAGCTTCGACAGCCGGTGCGTGGAGTCGATCTGGCGGATCGTCCCCGACTTGGAGCGCATCACCAGGGACTGCGTGGTGGCGGTCTCCGCGCGGTACCGCACGCCGCGCAGGAGTTCGCCGTCGGTGATGCCGGTGGCCACGAAGAAGACGTTGTCGCCGCGCACCAGATCCTCGGTGAGCAGCACCCGGTCCGGGTCGTGCCCGGCGTCCAGCGCGCGCCGCCGCTCGTCCTCGTCGCGCGGCCACAGCCGGCCCTGGATGGTGCCGCCCAGGCACTTCATGGCACAGGCGGCGATGATGCCCTCCGGGGTGCCCCCGATGCCCAGCATGAGATCCACGCCGGTGCCCTCGCGGGCGGCCATGACCGCGCCCGCGACGTCGCCGTCGGCGATCAGCCTGATCCGGGCGCCGGCTTCCCGTACCTCCTTGACCAGGTTCTCGTGGCGGGGCCGGTCCAGCACGACCACGGTGACGTCCTCGGGGGCGCACCCCTTGGCCTTGGCGACCCGGCGGATGTTCACCGCCACCGGGGCGTTGATGTCCACGAACTCGGCGGCCTCGGGGCCGGCGGCCAGCTTCTCCATGTAGAAGACGGCGCTGGGGTCGAACATCGCGCCCCGGTCGGCCACCGCGAGCACCGAGACGGCGTTGCCCATGCCCTTGGCGGTGAGGGTGGTGCCCTCCACCGGGTCCACGGCGACGTCGCACTCGGGGCCGGTGCCGTCGCCGACCCGCTCGCCGTTGTAGAGCATCGGGGCCTCGTCCTTCTCGCCCTCACCGATGACGACCACGCCGTTCATCGAGACGGTGGAGACGAGGGTGCGCATGGCGCGGACGGCGGCGCCGTCCGCGCCGTTCTTGTCGCCCCGGCCGACCCAGCGGCCGGAGGCCATGGCCCCGGCCTCGGTGACCCGCACCAGTTCCAGGGCGAGGTTGCGGTCCGGGGCCTCGGGACTGACCTCCAGGGGAGGCGGGAGATGATGATCCGACATGACGCACCTTTCTGCGCGTCTGCGCGGCTCGGGGCCGCGACGGGCTGAGGGTTCCCTCGACTCTATCCGCCTCTCGTACACCTGAGCATCAGGTACCTCCGATGAGCGAAGCCGGTGACCGGGCGCCGCATGGGGAGGGGTCCCGCCCGGCCCGCGACCGGCATGGGGGACCATGGAGGGGTGAGCGGGAACGGAGACCGGAGCGGAATCGAGACCACGGCGGCCGGGACGACCACGGGAACCGGGGGTGCCGCGGCGCCCCCGGAGGCACCGCGGGAGCCCACCGACGGCGCGGACGCCCCCCGGGGGCCCGGGGGCGCGGCGCCCCGGCCCGGCGGCGGACGCGGACTGGCGGGCAAGTCGGTCCGCGACATGGTGCTGTCCATGGCCGTGCTGCTGGTGGGCGTCTTCTTCGTCTACCTCTTCGTTCCCAACGATCCCTCGCAGGACCCGGTGCGGCCGGTGGAGTACCGGGTGGAGGCGAACACCGCGTCCCGGGCCGCCCCCTACGAACTCCTGACCCCCCGCGACCTGCCGGAGGAATGGCGCGCCACCTTCGTGCGCTATCGCGCCGCGGACCCGCACGGCGCGGTGTGGCGCCTGGGCTTCATGGACCCGGAGAACGAGTACGCGGCCCTGGCCCAGACCGACACCGTCGGCGGGGACGAGGGCGACGCCTTCGTGGCGGATCTCACCCGGGGCGCGGAGGAGACCGGGGAGACGGTGCGTCTCGGGGATCGGGAGTGGGCCTGGATGACCGGTGACCGCTACGACGCGCTGGTCTCCACCGACCCGGAGGGGACCGTCGTCGTCACCGGCACGGCACCGCGCGAGCGGCTGGAGTTCTTCGCGGAGTCCCTCGCCCCCTGGGAGATCG
>NZ_VKHS01000641.1 GCF_014141525.1 Streptomyces calidiresistens | reverse complement strand
GAGGGGGCCCGCGGATCGGGGAGCCGGAACCGGCGGTGCGCGTGCGCGCGTCCGTCGCCGGGGAACCGGGACGGCCGCCGCGGGGCGGGGATGCGCCGCGGGGGATGCGGCGCGGAAAGATGTGGCGCGGGGACCGCCGCACCCCGGCGCGAGCGCCAGGGGCGGGACGACGGCGGTCCCCGCGGGGACGGTGATCGGGTCGGGATCACCGTCCGGGCGTCCATGGAGGTCCGGGAGCCGCTCCGGAGGTCCTTGACGCCGACACCCAGAACTCTGCCGGCCAGGTGTTAAGCGGGCATTGCCTCGCCGTGACGCCTCGGAATCGATTACCGGAGGCCCGGGCACCCGGCCCGCCGATCGACGGGAAACCGGGGGTCAACGGGCCATGAAGGCCAGCAGGTCCTGTCGGCTGACCACACCGGTGGGCTTGCCCTCCACCAGCACGATCGCCGCGTCGGCGGTGCCCAGCGCGGTCATCAGGTCGGCGATCGGCTCGCCCGCGCCCACCTGCGGCAGGGGGGCGCTCATGTGCTTCTCCAGCGGGTCGTCCAGGCCGGCCCGCTTGGCGAAGAGCGCCTCCAGCAGGTCGCGCTCCACGACCGAGCCCACCACCTCGGCGGCCATCACGTCGGGGTGTCCGGCACCGGGCTTGACCACCGGCATCTGGGAGACGCCGTACTCGCGCAGCACCTCGATGGCCTGTCCGACGGTCTCCTCGGGGTGCATGTGCACCAGCGAGGGCATCTCCCCCTGCTTGCGGTTCAGCACGTCGCCGACCCGGGTCTCGGGCTCGCCGCCCTCCAGGAAGCCGTAGTCGGCCATCCACTCGTCGTTGAAGATCTTGCTGAGGTAACCGCGACCGCCGTCGGGCAGCAGGACCACCACCACGGCGTCCGGGCCCAGCGGCCGGGCGACCTCCAGGGCGGCGGCCACCGCCATGCCGCAGGAGCCGCCGACGAGCAGACCCTCCTCGCGGGCGAGGCGGCGGGTCATCCGGAAGGAGTCGCGGTCCGAGACGGCGACGATGTCGTCGGCGATCTCCCGGTCGTAGGCGTCGGGCCAGAAGTCCTCGCCCACGCCCTCCACCAGGTACGGCCGGCCGGAGCCGCCGGAGTACACCGAGCCCTCGGGGTCGGCGCCGATGACCCGCACCCGGCCGTCGCTGACCTCCTTGAGGTAGCGGCCGGTGCCGCTGATGGTGCCGCCGGTGCCGATGCCGGCGACGAAGTGGGTGATCCGCCCCTCGGTCTGGTCCCACAGTTCGGGACCGGTGGTCTCGTAGTGGGAGCGGGGGTTGTTGGGGTTGCTGTACTGGTCCGGCTTCCACGCGTCGGGGATCTCCCGGACGAGGCGGTCGGAGACGTTGTAGTAGGAGTCGGGGTGCTCCGGATCCACCGCCGTGGGGCAGACCACGACCTCGGCCCCGTAGGCCCGCAGGACGTTGATCTTGTCGGTGGAGACCTTGTCGGGGCAGACGAAGACGCAGCGGTACCCCTTGCGCTGGGCGACGATGGCCAGGCCGACCCCGGTGTTGCCGGAGGTGGGCTCGACGATCGTGCCGCCGGGGCGCAGTTCCCCGGAGGCCTCCGCCGCCTCGATCATCCTCAGGGCGATGCGGTCCTTCACCGATCCGCCGGGATTGAAGTATTCGACCTTGGCGAGGACGGTGGCCTCGATCCCCTCCGTGACTCCGGTGAGTTTCAGCAGTGGGGTGTTGCCGACAAGGTCGATCATCGACTCGTGATACTGCACAGTGGTCTCCGCGGGTTCCGGGCGGGTCGTGTCCGCCCACTGGACAGCACTGTAGGGGGCCGGGGCGGGGCGCGGCCTCCCGCGCCACCGGGTGCCCCCGGGTGATCATGGGGGGAACGGGCACGCCCGAACGGTCCGGGACGGAACGGCCCGCGTGCCCGGGGCCGGCGCCGGCCGCGCGGAGGCGCCGGTCGGGTCGAGACGCGGGCGGGAGGCGGGGACGACGATGGCGGGTTCCGGGTTCGACAACGGGTTCGGCAGGGCTTTCGGCAGAACGTTCGACAGGGCCTCGGGGGCGGTGTTCCGTTCGGCGGGGGGCGCGACGGTCGGGGCACCGGCCCGCCGCACGGTGCGGCGGGTCGCCACGATGGCGGCGTACAGCGGCGGGGGCCTCGGACTGCTGGGCGGGGTGACGGTCGGTGTGCTGGTGACCGAGGCGCTGTTCGCCCGGCGGATCATCGGACTGAGTGAGGACGAGCCGCCGCCGGCCGACGGCGTCTACGGTCGCGAGTTCGCCGGGGCGGGGCACGCCGGCACGCCGTGGCGGCTGGGCTTCCTGGGCGACTCGACGGCGGCCGGTCTGGGGGTGCACCGGGCGGCGGAGACGCCGGGCGCGCTGCTGGCCACCGGGTTGGCCGCGGTCTCCGAGCGGCCGGTGCGGCTGCGGAACGTGGCGCTGTCCGGGGCGTCCTCGGAGGATCTGGACCGGCAGGTCTCCCTGCTCCTCGGCACCACCGGGGAGCGGGCGGACGCCGCCCCCGGCGCCGTTCCCCGCCCCGCCGCCGATGCCCCGGCCGCCGCCGAGGGGGTGCCGGACGTGTGCGTCATCATGATCGGCGCCAACGACATCACCACCCGCCTGCCGCCGGTGCGCGCGGTCGAACTGCTGGCGGCGGCCGTGCGCCGCCTCCGGGAGGCGGGCAGTCACGTGGTCGTGGGCACCTGTCCGGACATCGGCTCGGTGGAGCCGGTGGCGCCGCCGCTGCGCTGGGTGGCCCGCCGGTTGTGCCGACGGCTGGCGACCGCGCAGACCATCGCGACGGTGGAACTGGGGGGCCGGACGGTCTCCCTGGGGGATCTGCTGGGGCCCGAGTTCGCCGCGAACCCGCGCGAGATGTTCGGCCCGGACCGCTACCACCCCTCGGCCGAGGGGTATCGGGCGGCGGCCATGGCGCTCCTGCCCACCCTCTGCGCCTCGCTGGGGGTGTGGCCGGAGCCGGAGCGGGTGGAGCCGGCGCGCGGGGAATCGGTGCTGCGGGTGGCGGACGCCGCCGCGGCGGCCGTGGCGGAGAGCGGCAGCGAGGTGTTCGTCACCGAGCCCGCCGGGCCGGGAAGTCGCCGTCGGCGGCGGGCGCTGCTCAAGCACCGCCGGCAGCGTCGGGTGAGCGGGTCCGAGCCGGAGCCCGCCGACGTGCCGCCGGCCCGGGGCGCGTCGGCCGACGACGGGGCCGCCCCGGTGCCGTGAGCCGGTGGCGGGCCTCCCGTCCCGCCGGGGCCGGGGAA
>NZ_VKHS01000640.1 GCF_014141525.1 Streptomyces calidiresistens | reverse complement strand
GCGGGTGGGTGACGGGTGCGGGCGCGATCAGTCCGCCGGGCCCTCCCCCACCACCGCGAACCGGATGCCGGCCGCCGTCAGACGGTCGATCAACGCGTCCCCCATCGCCGCCGCCGGCGTCACCTGACCGGAGACCTTCGGCAGCCCCCCGTCCAGCGCCAGACACATCGCCGCCTCCGCCAGGATCTTCGAGGTCTCGTCGTACCCCGGCTCGCGCCCCGCCACCTCGGTGACCACCCGCCGGCCGCCGCCCTCGCCGACGAACCGCACCCGGAACCAGCCCCGCGCGCGCCGCTCCGGCGAGGGCCCCTCACCGGAGTCCATCCGCCCCAGCAGCCACTCCCGGGTGACCCGGGGACCGGAGAGCGCGGCCAGTCCCGCCGCCCCGCCGACCAGCGCCACGGCCTTCGGCAGGTGCTTCACCGCGAGGTGGTGACCGTAGGAGAAGTCCGGGCCGTACCGCTCCAGGGCCCGGGCCGAGCGCAGCACGACCTGCGGATCCACGGTGGGCAGCGGCAGCGCCCACCCGTCGGCCGCCTCCGGACCGTCGCGCCGCAACCGGCGCGGCCGGGGGCGCTCGCCGCGCACCCGGCGGTCGGCCGGTCGCTCCTCGATCCGCCGCCGCTCCGCCGCCACGGCGGCCGCCGTGCCGCGCCGACCCAGCATCTCCACCGCCGAGTGGAAGGTGCCCGCCGACGGGGCGAAGGCCACCGCGAGGTACCCCCGCACCCGCAGCGGAACCCCCTCCGGCAGGCGGTTGACGGTGAACAACACCCCCAGGTCGTGCGGCACCGAGTCGAAGCCGCAGCAGTGCACCAGGCGCGCGCCGGTCCGCCGGGCCCGCTCGTGGTGGCGCAGGAACGCCCGGTCCACGAACTCCGGTTCGCCGGTCAGGTCCAGGTAGTCCGTCCCGGCCTCGGCACAGGCGGCGACCGGGCCGTCCCCGTACCGCAGGTAGGGGCCCACGGTGGTCACCAGCACCCGGGTGGACTCGGCGAGTTCCCGCAGCGAGGCGGGGTCCCCGGTGTCGGCGACGATCAACGGCAGCTCGGCGAGACGGGTGTCGATCCCGGCCAGGCGCCCACGGACGGCCTCCAGCTTCTCCCGGCTGCGGCCGGCGAGGGCCCAGCGCAGGTCGGCCGGGGCGTGCCGGGCCAGGTACTCGGCGGTCAGCCCACCGGCGAAACCGGTGGCACCGAGCAGGACGAGGTCATGGCGGCGGTTCTCCGGTATGTCCGTCATCCCACCACCGTAGAAGCGCCCGCCGGGCGCGGCCGGCCGCGACACGGCCCCCGGGCACCGCCGGGTTCGCGTGGGCCCCCGGGGCCCGCTCCCGGCCGTTCACGGCGCCGTCGCCCCGCTGCGCCCGCACCGCCCGGGCTTCCCGCCGACCCCGCCCGAACGGGGGCGCCGGGGCTCCCCCGGACGGCGGCGCCCCGGGTTTCCCGGTCGCACCCGTGGGCACCCGACCCACCGGTACGCAGTCCGCACGAGCACAGGGAGGACCCCATGGCCGCAGACGCCGCGGACGCCGCGGAGGGAATGGGCGACGAGGTCTACCAGCCGACGGGCTCCGACACGCCGGACAACCCCGACGACCTCGACCTGGAGAACGAACTCGACGAGCGGGGCGGCGGGGGACTGGACGACATGCTCGACGAGGGCTACTCGCCGCCGGAGAAGCCACTGGCCGTCACCAAGCACGGCACCACCGCCCGCGAGCAGCGCGAGGGGGAGAGCCTGGACGAGCGGCTGCGCGAGGAGGAGCCCGATGTCGGCGAGCAGATCCCGCTCGGTGACGGCATCGGTGACCAGCCGGGCATGGAGGGCGAGCCGATCGACGAGGACCAGGTCGGCGACGAGCGCGCCGGTCGCCTGGCGGAGCCGATCACCGGCGAGGCGATGGCGGGCGTGGACGTCGGCATCGACGGCGGCGCCGCCGGAGCCGAGGAGGCCGCCATGCACGTCATCGACGAGAACCCCGACGAGATGGATCCCCCGGCCGGCAGCCGCCGCTGACGGGAGTCACCGGGAGGCGGTTCCCCACCCGCGGGTGGGGAACCGCCTCCGTCACGTGTGGGCGGGCACCCGGGAGCGAGCGGGGCCGGGACGCCGGGGAGGGCCGGCTGCCGCGGACCGGAGCGGGGAAGGCCGCGGAATGCTCAGCTCCCGAAGCGGGTGCGGGAGGCCTCGATGTGGTCGATGTGGCGGTGGGTCCAGTCGCACATGCCGTCCACCGTGGCCCGCAGGGCCAGGCCCGGCTCGGTGAGGGTGTACTCGACGCGCGGCGGCACGGTGGGGTGCACGCACCGCTCGACCAGACCGTTGCGCTCCAGCATGCGCAGGTTCTGGGTGAGCATCTTGTGGCTGATGCCCTGGACCTCCCGGTGCAACTCCGCGAAGCGCAGGGTGCCCCTCTCCCCCAGCGCCTCGATGATCAGCAGCGCCCACTTGTTGGCGATGTCGGAGAAGATCTCCCGCGCCAGGGAGTCCGCGCGTCGCAGATCCGCCCGCTCGGCCTCCGAGCCCGTGAACTGCTTGCTCACCATGAGGTTCCCCCGTTACCGAAAAGTGCGTTCTTCCAGGTCGTCGACCACTCTCCTATGGTTCCCCGGTAACCACAAGAGAGCGACCGGGGTCGGATCGGGCGGGAGCGCGCCCCGTTCCCCGGGAGTTCCGGACAGAAGGAGGTGGACGGCATGGCCGTCACCCTGGTGAACCCCGAGGGGTTGCCGACGATCGACGTGTACCACCAGGTGTCGATCGCGACCGGGACGAGGATGGTCTTCGTCGCCGGACAGGTCTCGTGGGACGCCGAGGGCACCACGGTGGGGGAGGGGGACCTCACCGCACAGGTGGAGCGGTGCTACCTCAACGTCGCCACCGCCCTGGCCGGCGCGGGCGCCTCCTTCGACGACGTGGTGAAGCTGAACGTCCACGTCGTCGACTGGACGCCGGACAGGATGCCCGAACTCCTGGAGGGGATCTCCCGGGCCCGAGGGAAGCTGGGCATCACCGCGACGCCGCCCGCCACCCTGCTCGGCGTCGCGGCCCTGGACGTGCCCGAGCACCTGGTCGAGGTCGAGGCCGTCGCGATCCCGAACTGAGGGACGCCGAGGCACATCGGGGACACATCGGGGGAGCGCCCTCCCGCCACCGGGACCCCGGGAGGAGTGAATCGCCCGGTCGGCGAGTGCCGGTGGGACCGGGAGACACGACGGTGGGGCGAGGGAGGTTCCCGGCCCCGGCCCCGGCC
>NZ_VKHS01000064.1 GCF_014141525.1 Streptomyces calidiresistens | reverse complement strand
GCCCACCCGAGCGGACCGCACGGGGAACCGAGGGGGCGGCCGACGCGGTCGCCGCCCCCGACGGCCCCGGCTCCGCCGACCCCACCGGCCGGGCCCCGGCGCGGCCCGAGGACCGCGCCGCCGTCCGGGACGGCCTGGGCGTCGGGGTGGCGGTGGGGCTCTCCGGCTTCGCCTTCGGGATCACCGCGGCCACCGCGGGCCTGACCGTCCTGCAGAGCTGCGCGCTGAGCCTGCTGGTCTTCACCGGAGCCTCCCAGTTCGCGCTGGTGGGAGCGCTGGCGGCCGGTGGCAACCCGTTCACGGCCGCCGCGGGCGCCTTCTTCCTGGGGGTGCGCAACGGCTTCTACGGCCTGCGCCTGGCCACGGTGCTCGCCGTGCCGGGCCGCTGGCGGCCCGTGGTCGCCCACGCGGTGATCGACGAGACCACGGCGGTCTCCCTGGCCCGCCCCGACCGCCGGTCGGCGCGGGTGGGCTTCGCCGTCACCGCCGTCTCGCTCTACGCCCTGTGGAACCTCACCACCCTGCTCGGTGCCCTGGGCGCCTCCCGGATCGCCGATCCGGCGGTGTGGGGGCTGGACGCCGCGGGTCCCGCCGTCTTCCTCGCCCTCCTCGCGCCGATGCTGCGCTCCGGTCGGGAGCGGGCGACGGCCGGGCTGGCCGTCGTGATCGCCCTCGTGGCGCTGCCGATCCTGCCCGCCGGTGTGCCGGTGCTGACCGCCGCGCTCGCCGCGCCGCTGGTACTGGTGGCGACCCGGGGCCGTGGCGCGACGCCGGTGGGGACCGTTCGGGAGGGGACCGGGGTGTCCGGTGGCACGGCCGGTCCCGGGGCGCCCGGGCGTGCCCCGGAGGCGGGCTCCGACGCCGGCCCGGACCGCGGCGGGGAGGCCCGGCGGGGTGGTGCCGGGTGAGCGGGACGGCCGTGTGGATCGCGATTCTGTTGACCGCCGCCGGGTGCTACCTGGTCAAACTGACGGGGCTCTCGGTGCCCCCGGCGGTGTTGGAACGGCCCGTGGCACGCCGCTTGGCGGCGCTGGTTCCGGTGGCCCTGCTGGCCGCGCTGATCGCGGTGCAGACGGCGGACGGCGGTGAGGGGTCCCTCGTCCTCGACGCGCGGGCCGCCGGACTGGGCGCGGCCGTGGTGGCCCTGGTGCTGCGGGCACCGTTCCTGCTGGTGGTGGCCGTCGCGGTGGCGGTCACCGCCGGGGTCAGGGCGCTCGGCGGGTGAGGACCGCACCGGACGGGATACTGGACGGATGCGGCTGACGGATTTCTGGGAGCGGATGCGGGCGCACTTCGGTGCCGGTTACGCGGACTCCTTCGCACGGGACCACGTGATGTCGGAGCTGGGTGGGAGGACCGTGCACGAGGCGCTGGCCGAGGGCCGGGACGCCAAGGAGGTGTGGCGGGTGGTCTGCGCGGTGATGGACGTCCCCGCCGAGCGGCGCTGACCTCCCGCCGGGCGCCGTGGACGGGGTGATCGTCCGCGGCCCCGCCGACACGCCGCGCCGGACACGTTGCCGCGGGTTTCTGCGGGTTTCTGCGGGTTTCCGGGCGTTTCCGCGGGTTTCCGGGCGTTTCCGGGTGGGGTGTTCCCCTCCCGCCGGAGCCGGGCGCCCACCTGCCCCGACAGGGCTCACCCGAAGGGGTGAGGAAGTGTCCGGCTTCTCGTCGAAACGCCGCTCCCACCTGCTGTTTTACCGGTTTTCCACAGGTCAGGGGGGATCCTTGACATGAAAATCGAACATCCATTCTCATGGACGGTGTCGGGCCCGGCGGGGGGTCCGGCGGCGATTGTCAGTGGCAGCCGCTAGCGTCGGCGACGTGAAGCGAACGAATCAGAAACCGGTGACACCCATGGCTGGTACGGACCGCGAGAAGGCGTTGGACGCCGCACTCGCGCAGATTGAGCGACAGTTCGGCAAGGGCGCCGTCATGCGCATGGGCGAGCGCACCGAGGAGCCCATCGAGATCATCCCGACCGGCTCGACCGCCCTCGACGTCGCCCTCGGGGTGGGCGGCCTCCCGCGCGGGCGGGTCGTCGAGGTCTACGGCCCGGAGAGCAGCGGCAAGACCACGCTGACCCTGCACGCGGTGGCGAACGCCCAGCGCGCCGGGGGCACCGTGGCCTTCATCGACGCGGAGCACGCCCTGGACCCGGAGTACGCCAAGCGGCTCGGCGTGGACGTGGAGCAGCTCATCCTCTCCCAGCCGGACAACGGCGAGCAGGCGCTGGAGATCACCGACATGCTGGTGCGCTCCGGCGCACTGGACCTGATCGTCATCGACTCGGTCGCCGCCCTCGTGCCGCGCGCCGAGATCGAGGGCGAGATGGGCGATTCCCACGTCGGTCTCCAGGCCCGGCTCATGAGCCAGGCGCTGCGCAAGATCACCGGTGCGCTCAGCCAGTCCCGCACCACGGCGATCTTCATCAACCAGCTCCGCGAGAAGGTCGGCGTGATGTTCGGCAGCCCGGAGACCACCACCGGTGGTCGGGCGCTGAAGTTCTACGCCTCCGTGCGGCTGGACATCCGGCGCATCGAGACCCTCAAGGACGGCACCGACGCGGTGGGCAACCGCACCCGGGTCAAGGTCGTCAAGAACAAGGTCGCCCCGCCCTTCAAGCAGGCAGAGTTCGACATCCTCTACGGCATCGGCATCAGCCGTGAGGGCGGACTCATCGACATGGGGGTGGAGCACGGCTTCATCCGCAAGTCCGGCGCCTGGTACACCTACGAGGGCGACCAGCTCGGTCAGGGCAAGGAGAACGCCCGCAACTTCCTGCGGGACAACCCCGACCTCGCCAACGAGATCGAGCGGAAGATCAAGGAGAAGCTCGGCATCGGTCCGAAGACCGAGCAGCCGGCCGAGGCCCCCGCGGAGGACGCGGCGAGCCCCGCCGCCCCCGCCGAGGAGACCAAGGCCGCCGCACCGGCGAAGACCCCTCGCGCCGGGGCCGCGAAGGCTCCCGCCGCGGCGAAGGCCTGACCCGTGGGCACCTCCCCGGAGCCGGGGCGTCGGGAGGCGGACGCCCCGGCCGATCCGGTGGAGCGGGCCCGTGCGATCTGCCTGCGCATGCTGACCGGCACCCCCCGCACCCGGGGGCAGCTGGAGGAGGCGTTGCGCCGCCGGGACATCCCGGAGGACGCGGCGGCCACCGTCCTGGACCGTTTCGAGGAGGTCGGTCTCATCGATGACGCGGCCTTCGCGGCGGCCTGGGTGGACTCCCGCCACCACGGGCGGGGGCTCGCCGGGCGTGCCCTCGCCCGCGAGCTGCGGCAGCGGGGGGTCGCGGCCCCCGTGGTCGCCGAGGCGGTCGCCGGTCTCGACCCGGAGCGCGAGGAGGAGACCGCCCGGGCCCTGGTGGAGCGCAAGCTCCGGGCCACCCGGGGCCTGGAGCGCGATCGCCGGCTGCGCCGGCTGGCGGGAATGCTGGCCCGCAAGGGGTATCCGGAGGGCCTGGCGCTGCGGGTGGTGCGCGAGGCCCTGGAGCGGGAGGGCGAGGAGATCGGGGAATGGGAGCTCCCGCCCTCCCCGGGGTGAACCCCGGGCGGGCCCTCATCCCACCGGCAGGTCCGTGAGGTCCCCGACGCACCGCTCCAGCGCCCGGCGGTCCGCCCCCGGGAGGGCCGCCGCCAGCCGTCCGTCCGGCCGCACCACCAGCAGGGTGTGCGCGGGGGCACCGGGGTAGGCGTCGGTGACCAGGAGCTCCGCCGGCAGCGGCAGGGCCGCCACCGCTCCCGCCAGGTCCGGCATCAGGCCCGCGGACAACCAGTGCCGCGCGTCCCACACCCGGGCTCCCGGGGCCGTCAGCACCAGCAGCAGCGGTCCCCCCAACCGGTCCACGAGCCGGCCCCGTTCGCCGTCCAGGGCCGTCACCGCCACGTCCGTCACCGGGTTCCCGAGCAGCGGTCCACCCTCCGCCGTCCGATCCCGCTGCCCGGGGATCGCGTAGCGGCCGGGCTCGCCCAGCGCCCCGCGCCCGAGATGGGCGTCGGCCGGCAGGGTCAGCCGCCCCCGGCCGGTCAGGCGCCCGCCCCGACCACCCCGACCGCGTATGACCGGCAGCGCCTGGTCCACCGCGCGCAAGCGCGCGCCCACCGCACCGCGCCGCTCCTCGGCGTAACTCTCCAACAACCCCTCGGCGCCCCCCGGCCGCCGGTCCGCCGCCAGCTTCCACGCCAGGTTGTCCACGTCCCGCAGCCCCTCGGCGACCTGCTGCGTCCCCAGCGCACCCACCAGGTGCGCGGCGTCCCCCGCGAGCAGCACCCGACCCGAGCGCCACCAGCGCGCCAACCGCTGGTGACAGGCGTACACGCCGGTGTCCAGCAACTCGTGCGGCGGCAGTTCGCCGTCGTTCAACCCCACCAGGGTCCGTTCCACCCGCTCCAGCAGGGCGTCGGGGGTCACCGGGTTCTCCTCGGGGGGCAGCGGCCAGTCCAGCCGCACCGTCCCCCCGGCCAGCGGACGCACCAGTACCTCCGGCGGTTCGGCGCGCGCCCCACCGGTGCGCCGGGGCGCGGGCAGCGCCCGGTGCAGGGCGGCCTCACCGGTGTCCGGTACGCCGCCCCGCAACGCGGCCACCGCGTACCGCTCGACGGCGGTGCGCCCGGGGAAGGCCACGCCCAACAGCTTGCGCACGGTGGAGCGGGCGCCGTCACACCCCACCAGGTGGCTGCCCCGTCGGCTCGGCGAATCCCCCGCCGGGGTCTCCTTCAGGTGCGCGGTGACACCCGACTCGTGCTGCTCCAGGTCCACCAGACGGGCGGGGGAGAGGAGTTCCACCAGACCGGTCCGCCCCACCGCCCGCCACAGCGCCTCCTCCAGCGCGTGCTGCGGCAGGTGGATGGGGGAGCGCTCCTCGGTGAAGACGGCCTCCTCCACCACCTTGCCGCGCACGGTGGTCCGCCACCCGGTCCAGGTCGTCGTCTCCTCCACCAGGCCCGGCAGGCGGGCCCAGTGTGCGACGTCGGGGGGCAGCACACAGGTGCGGGCGGCCCGTCGCACCACCCCCTCGTCGCTCCCGTCGAGGACGACGGAGGGGACCCCGTGGCGGGAGAGGGCGAGCGCCAGCGCGAGCCCGACGGGGCCCGCGCCGGCGATGATCACGGGCAGCACAGGAGTATGCAACCCACCTGCCCGGCACCCGTCAAGTCAGGGGCGGTCCCCCGACTCCCCCGACAGCGCGGGGCCGCTCGGGTCGATCGGGCCCGCCGTGCCGGAGGTCCGGATGTCCGGAGCCTGCTTGGGCGGGGTCTCCAGCTCCAACAGTTCGCCCGGATCGGTGGCCACCACGGCCCCGCTTCCGCGCTTGCCGCGCCGGATGCGACCCTCCAGCCAGCTCGCGAAACTGGTGAGCAGGAAGTTCAACACGATGTAGATCAACGCCACCACGGTCATGCTGGCGATGATGTTGGCACCGTAGTTGGCACTGATCAGCGTGGTCTGGCGGAGCAGGTCGTTGAGACCGAGCATCGCGCCGCCCAGGGCGGTGTCCTTCACGATGACCACGAGCTGGCTGACGAGCGCCGGCAGCATCGCGGTGACCGCCTGCGGGAGCAGTACGAACCGCATGGTCTGGTTCTTGCGCATCCCGATCGCCCGCGCCGCGTCCGACTGCCCACGGGGCAGGGAGAGGATGCCGGCCCGCACCACCTCGGCCAGGACCGAGGCGTTGTAGAGCACCAGACCGGTGACCACCGCGTACAGCGGCCTGTTCTCCCGGGCGACATCGGTGAACATGGCGTACGCCTCGTTGGCGAACAGCATGAGGATCAGGACCGGGATCGCCCGGAAGAACTCCACGATCGCACCGGCGGGCCTCCGTATCCACCCGTGGTCCGAGAGCCGGGCGACACCGAGGATCGCGCCCAGCGGCAGGGCGATGACGATGGCGAAGAAGGCCGCCGTGAGCGTGGTCATCAGGCCGGGCAGCAGATACGTCGTCCAGACCCGGGAGTCGGTGACGAAGGGGCTCCACTTGGCCGCCGTCAGGTGACCGGCGTCGTCGAGGAGCATCACCACCCAGCCGATCAGGACGACCAGGAGGGCGCCGAAGACGATCGCCATCACGGCGTTGCGCACCCGGGCGCGGGGTCCCGGGGCGTCGTAGAGGACCGAGGGGGAGTTGGAAGAGGCACTCATCGCTTCACCGCCACACGCTTGCTCACCCAACCGAGGAACAGCCCGGTGGGGAGGGTCAGGAGAATGAAACCGAACGCGAAGATCCCCGCGATGAGGAAGAGTTGGGCCTCGTTCTCGATCATTTCCTTCATCAGCAACGCGGCCTCGGCCACACCGATGGCGGCTGCCACGGTGGTGTTCTTGGTCAACGCGATCAGCACGTTGGCCAGCGGCGCCACCACCGAGCGGAACGCCTGGGGCAGCACCACCAGGGTCAGCACCTGGTCGAAACGCAGGCCCAGGGCGCGGGCGGCCTCCGCCTGGCCCAGCGGCACCGTATTGATGCCCGACCGCAGCGCCTCGCAGACGAAGGTGGCGGTATAGGCGATGAAGCCGAGGATCGCCAGCCGGAAGTAGATCTCCGGCGGGCGGTCGCCACCGAGGCTGAACCTCAGGGCCATGTACAGCCCCTGGGCGCAGGCGATGATGACCAGGGTCAGCGGGATGTTGCGGAACAGGTGAACGTAGACGGTGCCGAAGGCGCGCATGACGGGTACCGGGCTGACCCGCATGGCGGCCAGCACGGTGCCCCAGATCAGGGAGCCGATGGCCGACCAGAAGGTCAGCTGCACCGTCGTCCAGAAGGCGCCGAGCAGGTCGTACCGCTCGAAGTCAAGGAATTCGAACACGGACTCTCGCAGTCTCGTCGGGCCGCAGCGGCCCGGGGGGCCGGAGTGGACGGGGCCGGACAGAACGACAGGAACGGGAAGCAGGGGGGTGTCGGACGGACACGACCACGGGGCCGGGCCGGGCGCGGCCGGGAGGACGCCGTCCGTCCGTCATCGTGATGTGCCGCGCCGCCGCCGGAGGTTTCCGTCGGCGGCGCGGCACGGGGAACCGGCGGGGAGGAGCCGGTCCCGGGTACGGGCGTCAGTCGGTCTCGGTGATCTCCGGGGCGGCCTCCGCCTCGTAGCCGGCCGGGCCCAGGTTGGCCTCGACGAACTCGGCCCAGGAGCCGTCGTCGACCATCTTCTCGATGGCCGCGTTGACCTGGTCGCGCAGCTCGGTGTCGTCCTTGGCCAGGCCGACGCCGTAGTACTCGTCGCTCAGGTTGAGGCCGGCGAGCTTGAACTTGCCCTCGTGCTCGGGCTGGGCGGCGTAGCCGGCGAGGATGGCGTCGTCCGTGGTGAGCGCGTCGACGGTGCCGTTCTCCAGGCCGGCCAGGCACTCGGAGTAGGTGCCGAACTCGTGCAGGGCCGCGTCGGGGGCGACCTCGTCCTTGACCCGCTGGGCGGAGGTGGAGCCGGTCACCGAGCAGAGGGTGAGGTCGTTGATGTCGTCCTCGCCGGCCACCTCGTCGTCAACCCGGATCAGCAGGTCCTGGTGGGCGACGAAATACGGCCCGGCGAAGCTGATCGACTCCTTGCGGGCGTCGGTGATCGAGTAGGTGGCGACGACCAGGTCGACGTCACCGCGCATGATCAGGTTCTCCCGCTCGGGGGAGGGGGCCTCCAGCCACTCGATGTCGGCGGCCTCCACGCCCAGCTCGTTGGCGATGTAGGTGGCGACGTCCACGTCGAGACCCTTGTACTCGCCGTCCGGGGTCAGCAGGCCGAGGCCGGGCTGGTCGAACTTGATGCCGATGGTGAGGCCCTCGCCGCCCGAACCGGCGTCGCCGCCGTCGGAACCACCGTTGTCGGAGGCCGCACCGCCGTTGTCGTTGTTGCCGGAGTCCTCGGTGCCACAGGCGGTGGCGGTGAGGGAAAGGGCGAGAACGGTGGCGGCGAGGGCGGTTGCCTTGCGGATTCTCATGATCGGTAACTCCCCAGGGGGTCGAGGGACACGGTGCCCGGGACGGGCGGGGGCCGTGCCGCGGTGGAACGGGCTCGCGGCTGCGGGTCGGACCGGAGCGGGGTCGGGACGCCCGGCGGAGTCGGGCGCCCCGGGTGGAGCGGGGCATTGGAGCGGGGCCCCGGCGCCGGGGTGACCGGCGTCCGGGACCCCGGGTCCGTTTCCCGCCGGTGGTGACCGGCGGTGGCGGGTGGGGACGGGGGTCTCGGGCCGTGCGCGGTGCCGGCGAGCGGTGCGGCACCGGTGGTCGAACGGCGGGGGTCGGATCCGGTGATCCGGTGATCAGTGGTGGAGGATCTTCGACAGGAAGTCCTTGGCGCGGTCGCTGCGCGGGTTGTCGAAGAACTGGTGGGGCTCGGCCTCCTCGACGATCCGCCCGTCGGCCATGAAGACCACGCGGTTGGCGGCCGAGCGGGCGAAGCCCATCTCGTGGGTGACGACGACCATGGTCATGCCCTCGCGGGCGAGCTGCTGCATGACCTCCAGGACCTCGTTGATCATCTCGGGGTCCAGGGCGGAGGTGGGCTCGTCGAAGAGCATCACCTTGGGGTCCATGGCCAGCGCGCGGGCGATGGCCACGCGCTGCTGCTGGCCACCGGAGAGCTGGGCGGGGTACTTGTCGGCCTGGTTGCCCACCCCGACGCGGTCGAGCAGGGCTCGGGCCTTGCTCTCGGCCTCCTCCCGCTTGCGGCGCCGGACCTTCACCTGGCCCAGCATGACGTTCTCCAGGACCGTCTTGTGGGCGAAGAGGTTGAAGGACTGGAAGACCATGCCCACGTCCGCCCGCAGGCGGGCGAGCTCACGGCCCTCGGCGGGCAGCGGCTTGCCGTCGATGGTGATGGTCCCGGAGTCGATGGTCTCCAGCCGGTTGATGGACCGGCACAGGGTGGACTTGCCGGAGCCGGAGGGGCCGATCACCACGACCACCTCCCCGGTGCGGATGGAGAGATTGATGTCCTGGAGCACGTGCAGCGCACCGAAGTGCTTGTTGACATCCGTCAGGACGACCAGGTCCTGCGCCGTGGGCCCGGCACCCCCCGGCCCCTTGGCCATCGAAACGTCGCTCATCGATTCCTTCGCTCCGTCCTCGTCGATTGCAGGGACCCTAGGGCGGCCCCCGGACCCCCGTCACCAGATCTGAGGGAGAATTGAGGAAGGGCGTGTGAACGGGATCGGAAGGCGGGGAGGCGTGCCGGTGGCGTGCGCCGGTTCCCACCGGGGGTACCGCCCCTCCCGGTTTCCCGGACGCCCTTCCGGGTCTCCGTTCCGGCGCGGCCCGTCGCTCCCGGTCACCCCTCGGCGCCCTTCTCCTCCCCGGCGCTCCTTCGTTTTCCTCCGGCGGTCGCCGCCGGCGGCGTGCTTCGCCCGGCCCGGCACGCCCCGGGCCCCGCGCCGGTTCCGGTGTGTCGGAAGGGGGCGAAGGGCCCACCCGCGGTACCGGCTCCATAACGAAAACCCGTGCGAAGGCACTCCACCCGCTCTCCATGACGCACCATCGGTGGGTGCCGGGAGGCACGGGGACGCCGCCGTCCCACGCCCCCGGTTCCTCCCGGTCCGCCCCGGACCGGTGCCGCTCCCCCCGCGACGCCACCTCCGGGAAGCCGGGGCGTTCGACCCGCCCGTGCCGGAGGCGGGCGAAGAGGACGGAAGGAGGCCGGATGCGCCTGTTGCTCGTCGAGGACGACAACCATGTCGCCGCGGCACTCGTCGCAGTGCTCGGTCGCCACGGCTTCGCGGTGCGGCACGCCCGCTCCGGCGAGGAGGCCATCGAGCGCCTCCGGGCGGAGACCTTCGACGCCGTCCTGCTCGACCTCGGTCTGCCGGACGCCGACGGGTTCGAGGTCTGCGGCCGGATCCGTCGTCTGACCTCGGTGCCGGTCATCATGGTCACCGCACGCGGTGACGTGCGCTCCCGCATCCACGGCCTCAACCTGGGGGCCGACGACTACGTGGTCAAGCCGTACGACATGGGCGAACTGCTGGCCCGCATCCACGCCGTCAGCCGGCGCCGCGCCGGTGAGGGCCCGACCGGGACCGGGGGCGGGGGCCCCGACGCCGAGGAGGTCCTGCACGTCGGACCGGTCACGGTGGAGCCCGCCACCCGAACCGTCTCCGTGGAGGGCGCCCCCGTCCCCCTGACCCGCAAGGAGTTCGACCTGCTGGCTCTCCTGGCCCGCCGCCCCGGTGTCGTCTTCCGCCGTGAGCAGATCATCAGCGAGGTGTGGCACACCAGCTGGGAGGGCACCTCCCGCACCCTGGAGGTGCACGTGGCCTCGTTGCGCTCCAAGCTGCGCCGCCCCGAACTGGTGGAAACGGTGCGCGGCGTCGGCTACCGCCTCGTGGTCCCCGTGGCCGGCCGCTGAGCCGCCCGGACACCGCCCCACGGAACCGGCCGTCACCTCCCGCCGTGCGATCCCGTCTCCTCGCCCTGCTCATCACGCTGCTCGCCGGCGTGCTGCTGGCCCTCGGCATCCCCCTCGCCGCCGGTCAGGCCGCCGCCGAACAGCAGCGGGTGGTCGTGGACCGGATCGACGACACCGTCCGTTTCGCCTCCCTGGCCCAGTACGCCGTGGGTTCCGGCGAGGACGACCCGGGAGTGGACCCCCTGGCCCAGCTCCAGGACGAACTGGAGCGCTACCACGACCTGTACGGCATCCGGGCCGGGGTGCTCAACCGCGACGGCACCCCGCTCGCCGCCGCGCCCGCCGGCTGGGCCCTTCCCGGTGGCGACCGGGCCCGTTCCGCGTTCGCCGAGGCGCTGGCGGGCCGACGCAGTCAGGGGCCCCCGCAGGTGTGGCCCTGGGACACCGGCACCCGACTATTGGTGGCCTCGCCGGTCGTTCGGGACGGTGACGTCATCGCCGTGGTGGTCACCGACTCGCCCACCGGGGCCCTGCGCGCCCGCATCCTGCGCGGCTGGCTGCCGATCGCCGCCGCCGAGGCCGCCGCCATGCTGCTGGCGGTGGCCGCCGCGATCCGGCTGACCGGTTGGGTGCTGCGCCCGGTGCGGGTGCTGGACCGGGCCGCCCACCAGATCGCCACCGGTCGGATGAACGCCAGGGTGGCGGAGGCGGGGGGACCGCCCGAGCTGCGCCGGCTGGCCCGCTCCTTCAACGAGATGGCCGACCACGTGGAACAGGTCCTCGAACAGCAGCGCGCGTTCGTGGCCGACGCCTCCCACCAGTTGCGCAATCCGCTGGCCGCCCTGCTGCTGCGCATCGAACTGCTCGGCCTGGCGCTGCCGCCCGGCAGCGAGGAATTCGCCTCGGTGCAGGCGGAGGGCAAGCGGCTGGCACGGGTGCTCGACGACCTGCTGGACCTGGCGCTGGCCGAGCACTCGGAGGCCGACCTGCGGCTGACCGACGTGGCCGCGCTGGTCGGGGAACGGGTGGACGCCTGGCGTCCACTGGCCGAGCGCCGGGGCCTGACCCTGGAGCGCCCCGGCCCCGGGGCGCTCACCGCCCTCGCCGATCCGGTCGCCCTCTCCAGCGCCCTGGACGCGCTGATCGACAACGCGCTGAAGTTCACCCCGCCCGGCGGCACGGTGACGATCCGCACCTCCGCCGCCGGCGGCCGGGTGCGGATCGAGGTCCTCGACACCGGGCCGGGACTGCAGGACGACGAACTGGAGCGCATCGGCGACCGGTTCTGGCGCAGCGGACGGCACCAGAACGTCTCCGGCTCCGGCCTCGGCCTGTCCATCGTGCGGGCCCTGCTCGCCGCGGGGCACGGCACCATCGACTTCACCCACCACCGACCGCACGGGCTGCGGGTCGTGGTCTCCCTGCCCCGCACCCGCGAGGACATCGCCGACGGTGGCCCCGGCGCGGGGTATCCGGACGCGGGGTACCCGGTGGACGCGGGCGGCCCGGGGGCCTCCCGCCCCGATCAGAGCTTGGCCGACCGGTAGTACCGCCGGGCCCCCTCGTGCAGTTCCAGCGGTCGGGTGTAGATCGCGGTCCGCAGATCCACCCGTTGTGCCGCGTGCACGGCCGCGCCGATGCGGTCCCGGCCGTTGATCACGGCGCGGGTCACCCACTCGGTCAGGGTCGCATCGGTCGT
Source organism: Streptomyces calidiresistens (assembly GCF_014141525.1). Lineage (GTDB taxonomy): Bacteria > Actinomycetota > Actinomycetes > Streptomycetales > Streptomycetaceae > Streptomyces > Streptomyces calidiresistens. The sequence continues at coordinate 879 of NZ_VKHS01000064.1, read as the reverse complement.
CTCGCGGGTGACCAGGAGGTTCGCCACGGCCACCGTGTCCACCGCCTGCTCCACCGCGATGGCCGGGTAGGCGTCCGGGGGCATCACCGCCGCCCGGTAGTAGGCGGTGTGCGGGCCCCCGGCGTGCAACCGGGGGAGGAGTTCGCCCAGCGGCACCAGCCGGATGGGCAGTCGCTCGGAGAGGCCGGTCACCGCCGAGGTGGGCAGGCCGCCGGACCAGAAGAAGGCGTCCAGCCGGTCGGTCTCCATCATCCGGGGCATCGTGTGGATGCCCTCCCGCACGGCCGTGACGTCGGTCTCCATGTCCAGACCCGCCGCCGCCAGCAGTTCGCGGGTGACCAACTGCACGCCCGACCCGTCCTGCCCCACCCCCACCCGCAGGCCGGCCAGGTCGGAGCACGTGCGCACCGGGGACCCCGCGGGCACCACCAGCTGCATGTAGTCGTCGTACAGCCGGACACAGGCGCGCAGCTCCACCGCTCCCCCCTGTCCTTCTTGTCGTCCCCTCCCCGGTTCCCCCGCCAGGTGGGCGGCGATGGAGTCCGCGGTGGCGATGACGAAGTCGGCCGAGCCGGCGACCAGCCGTTCGATGTTCTGCACCGACCCCTCGCTGGGGCGCAGCACCACCTCCAGGCCGGGCGCCTCCCGCCCCAGTTGCTCGCTCAGCAGCTGGCCGTAGCGGGCGTACACCCCGCTGGGCACGCCCGTGCCGACGACGATCCGTCCGACCGGGAGGTCGTCGGCCCCGGCCCCGGCCGCCCACCACGCCATCGGCACGACCGCGGCCAGGGCGGCGGCACCGCGCACCAGCAGGCGTCGCCGGCCCGGGTCGATCGCCGGGCGGCGCGCGGCGGGGGAGCCGGTGCCGCCGCCCTGGCC
>NZ_VKHS01000639.1 GCF_014141525.1 Streptomyces calidiresistens | reverse complement strand
GCCGTTCGGGGCGAAAGGGGGGCCCGGGACCCCTCCGGGGTGATGCATCCGCTGTCGCTCCGTGGTGTCGCGTGCGGGACCGGCGGGCGCTCCGGTCCCTCGGGTGTCGGGGTGGGGAGGGCCGACGGCAGCCCTCCCGGAGGGGACGTCCGGAGCACCCCCCGGGGTTCCCGGCCGGTCCCGCGGGTTCGCCGGGCCGGGCCGGGTCGGGGCGCCGGCCCGGGGCTCAGCCGCCGGTGGTCGACCGGGGGCGCGCGTCCTGTCCGGCGAGGGCGCGCAGGGCCAGCAGGTAGGAGTCCGGGCCGAAGCCGGCGATGGTGCCGGAGGCCACCGCCCCCACCACCGAGGTGTGCCGGAAGGACTCGCGGGCGTGGGGGTTGGAGATGTGCACCTCGATCAACGGGGCGGTGCGCTGGGCGGCGGCGTCCCGCATCCCGTAGGAGTAGTGGGTGAACGCGCCGGGGTTGAGGACCACCGGAAGCCGGCCGTCGGCGGCCTCGTGGAGCCAGCGGATCATCTCGCCCTCGTCGTTGGTCTCCCGCACCTCGACCGCCAGGCCCAGCTCCCGCCCGAGGGCGGTGCAGCGTTCCACCAGATCGGCGTAGGAGACCGAGCCGTAGACATCGGGCTCCCGGGAACCCAGGCGCCCGAGGTTGGGACCGTTGAGGACCAGCACGCGGCGGGTGTCCGGGGCGCTCATTCGGCGATCTCCGCGTGGGCGGCCAGCAGCAGGGCCGGGTCGGGCGCCTCCAGCACGGTGGGGCGGGCCAGGCCCTCCAGCACGATGAAGCGCAGCCGGTCGCCGCGCGACTTCTTGTCCACCCGCATGGTCTCCAGCAGTCGGGGCCACTGGTCGCCGCGGTAGGTCAGGGGCAGGCCGAGGGACTCCAGGACACTGCGGTGGCGGTCGGCGGTGGCGTCGTCGAGCCGGCCGGCGATCCGGGCCAGTTCGGCGGCGAAGACCAGGCCGACGGAGACCGCGGCCCCGTGCCGCCAGCGGTAGCGCTCGTTCTTCTCGATGGCGTGGGCCAGGGTGTGGCCGTAGTTGAGGATCTCCCGACGCCCGGACTCGCGCAGGTCACCGGCGACCACGTCGGCCTTGACCCGGATGGAGCGCTCGATCAGCTCCACGGTGTGCGGGCCGGCGGGGGTGCGGGCCCCGGCGGGATCGTCCTCGATGAGGTCGAGGATGGTGGGGTCGGCGATGAACCCGGCCTTGACCACCTCGGCCAGCCCGGCGACGTACTCGTGGCCGGGCAGGGAGTCCAGCGCCGCCAGGTCGCACAGCACCCCGGTCGGGGGATGGAAGGCCCCCACCAGGTTCTTGCCCTCGGCGGTGTTGATACCGGTCTTGCCCCCGACGGCCGCGTCGACCATGCCCAGCACGGTGGTGGGCACCGCCACCCAGCGCACCCCGCGCAGCCAGGTCGCCGCGACGAAGCCCGCCAGGTCGGTGGTGGCCCCGCCGCCCACGCCGACGATCGCGTCGGTGCGGGTGAAACCGGACTGCCCGAGCACCGACCAGCAGTAGGCGGCGACCTCGGCGCTCTTGGCGTCCTCGGCGTTGGGCACCTGGACGGCGACCGCCTCCAGGCCCTGCTCGGCGAGGTCGGCGCGGATCGCCTGCCCGGTCTCGTCCAGGGCCTCGGGATGGATCACCGCCACCCGGCGGACCTCGGGGCCCAGCAGCCCGGGGAGTTCCCCGAGCAGGCGGCGCCCGATCACCACGTCGTAGGGGGCGGTGCCGGCGCTGCCGCCGACGGTCAGGCGGATGGGGGCGGCCGGCGACTGGTCGGCGGTCATGCGCGGGTGGGCTCCAATGCGTCGAGAACGGCGTCGGCGACCTGTTCGGGGGTGAGGCCGTCGGTGGCCACGACCACCCGGGCCACCCCGGTGTACAGCGGCCGGCGGTGCTCCATCAGGGTGCGCCACTGCTGCCGGGGGTTGACCGCCAGCAGGGGGCGCGCGGTGTCCAGGCCCACCCGCCGCACGGCGTCGGCGAGGGCCACGTCGAGGAAGACCACGGGGCGGCCGGTCAGCAGCCTGCGGGTGGATTCGCGCAGCACCGCGCCCCCGCCCAGGGCGAGGACCCCGGGGTGCTCGCGCACCGCGTTCTCGACCGCGGCGGCCTCCAGCTCGCGGAAGTGCTCCTCGCCGTGGTCGACGAAGATGTCCGCGACGCTCCGGCCGGCCCGCTCGGCGACGTCCGCGTCGGTGTCCCGCAGCGCGACCCCCAGCCGCTCGGCCAGGAGCGCGCCCACGGTGGACTTCCCGGCCCCGGGCGGGCCGACCAGGATGACCCGCGGCCCCTCGGAGGGCCGATCTGGCCGGTCGGGCCGGTCGGGCCGGTCGGGCCGGTCGGGCCGGTCGGGCCGGTCGGGCCGGTCGGGGTGGTCGGCGGCGGTCACCGGATCGCCAGGGCGTCGAGGTAGCCGCGCAGGTTGCGACGGGTCTCCACCACGTGGTCGCCGCCGAACTTCTCCATCAGCGCGTCGGCCAGCACCAGCGCCACCATGGCCTCGGCCACGATCCCGGCGGCCGGCACCGCGCACACGTCCGAACGCTGGTGGTGGGCCCGGGCCGGCTCCCCGGTGGTCACGTCCACCGTGGCCAGGGCGCGCGGCACGGTGGCGATGGGCTTCATCGCCGCCCGCACCCGCAACAACTCACCGGTGGACAGGCCGCCCTCGGTGCCGCCCGAGCGTCCCGAGGCCCGACGGATGCCGTCCTCGCCGGGCACGATCTCGTCGTGCGCCTCGGAACCGGGTACCCGGGCCAGTTCGAAGCCGTCGCCGACCTCCACGCCCTTGATCGCCTGGATACCCATCAGCGCCCCGGCCAGGCGGGCGTCCAACCGGCGGTCCCAGTGCACGTGGGAGCCCAGCCCCACCGGCACGCCGTACGCCAGCACCTCGACCACCCCGCCCAGGGTGTCGCCGTCCTTGTGCGCGCGGTCGATCTCCTCGACCATCGCCCCACTCGCCCCGGGGTCCGCGCAGCGCACCGGGTCGGCGTCCAGCCGCGCGGTGTCGTCGGGGCCCGGCAGCACCCCGCCCGGGGCACGGGCCGCGCCCAGTTCCACGACGTGGCTGACGATCGCGATGCCGGCGATCTCGGCCAGCAGGGAACGGGCCACCGTGCCCAGCGCCACCCGGGCCGCGGTCTCCCGCGCCGAGGCGCGCTCCAGGATCGGCCGGGCCTCGTCGAACCCGTACTTCTGCATCCCCGCCAGGTCGGCGTGACCGGGGCGGGGGCGGGTCAGGG
>NZ_VKHS01000638.1 GCF_014141525.1 Streptomyces calidiresistens | reverse complement strand
CCGTTGGGGCGGTCCCGGCCGCGCCCGGAGGGGGCGCCCGGGGGCCGTCCGCTAGGCTGCTGGAGGTCTCTTGACGTGGAGAGAACTCAGCGTGTTCCTCTGCTCGGGGACCGGCCGTCGTCGTCCGACCAACGGGAGACCCACCCATGTCCACCGCGTCCCGCACCCCCGTCACCGTGACCGTCACCGGCGCCGCCGGCCAGATCGGCTACGCCCTGCTCTTCCGCATCGCCTCCGGTCAGCTGCTGGGCCCGGACGTACCGGTGAAGCTGAACCTGCTGGAGATCACCCCGGCGCTGAAGGCGGCCGAGGGCACCGCCATGGAGCTGGACGACTGCGCGTTCCCGCTGCTGTCGGGCATCGACATCAGCGACGACCCGAACGTCGCCTTCGACGGTACGAACATCGCGCTGCTGGTCGGGGCCCGCCCCCGCACCAAGGGCATGGAGCGCGGCGACCTGCTCGAGGCCAACGGCGGCATCTTCAAGCCGCAGGGCCGCGCCATCAACGACCACGCCGCGGACGACGTGCGGGTCCTGGTGGTGGGCAACCCGGCGAACACCAACGCGCTGATCGCGCAGGCCGCCGCGCCGGACGTGCCGGCCGAGCGCTTCACCGCGATGACCCGCCTGGACCACAACCGCGCGCTGACCCAGCTGTCGAAGAAGACCGGTGCGCCGGTGTCGGAGATCCGCCGCCTGACCATCTGGGGCAACCACTCCGCCACCCAGTACCCGGACATCTTCCACGCGGAGGTGGCGGGCAAGAACGCCGCGGAGACGGTGAACGACGAGACCTGGCTGGCCGAGGAGTTCATCCCGACCGTCGCCAAGCGCGGCGCGGCGATCATCGAGGCGCGCGGCGCCTCCTCCGCGGCCTCCGCCGCCAACGCCGCCGTGGACCACGTCCACACCTGGGTCAACGGCACCGCGGAGGGCGACTGGACCTCCATGGCGATCCCCTCCGACGGCTCCTACGGCGTGCCGGAGGGTCTGATCTCCTCCTTCCCGGTGACCTGCCGGGACGGTCGTTACGAGATCGTGCAGGGGCTGGAGATCAACGAGTTCTCCCGCACCCGGATCGACGCCTCGGTGAACGAGCTGGTCGAGGAGCGCGAGGCGGTGCGCGGCCTGGGTCTGATCTGACCCCCGGTCGCCGTTCCCCTCCCGCGGGTCGCCCGATCGGGTGGGTTCACGGGTCCGGTTCGGCCCGGATTTCCCCTCGGCCCCCGGTGGCACCGTCCACCGGGGGCCGTCGCGCGCGTGGTGACGGGTACGGACATGACGGGAAATCATCCGTGATGCGAGGGAAACGCGTCCGTGATGTGTTCGATACGTGCAGACCGGTTGCCATGACGGGGAGCACACCCCCACGATGGGTCGCATTGCACTCTCTTGCCCCTTTTTCTCCCTCTTGACAGACCATCGATGGTCACATTCGACGGTGACAGCCATCACTTTTGTGCATCGGTGGACATGCCTGCCCTCGAAACGGGCATGAGCGGACCTCGTGTCCCGCTCGACCGATGCCATCGGCCACCCGCGGGCACGCAGGACCGCTCGCCGCACCCCGGCGGGCCCGCAGGAAGTGATGCGCGTCACACATGCGCGCGAGGAGAGGGCAGCACGTGTCGGCCATCGAGAGCATCCACATATCCGGGCAGTGGCGAACCGCCGCCGACGGCGGAACCCGGGAGATCCTCGACCCGGCGGACGCCTCCCCCCTCGCCGTCGTCGCCGAGGGCGGGACCACCGACGCCGACGCGGCCGTGGCCGCCGCCCGCGAGGCCTTCGACTCCGGCAGCTGGCCCGGGACCCCCGTCGCCGATCGCGCCGAGTTGCTGCGCCGCACCGCCGACCTGCTGCAGCGCGACCGCGAGGAGATCGCCCGCACCGAGTCCCGGGACACCGGCAAGACCCTCGCCGAGGCCCGGATCGACGTGGACGACGTCACCGCCGCCTTCCGCTGGTTCGCCGACCTCGTCGTCAACGAGGGCGGCGGCCGGGTCGTGGACGCCGGCTCCCCCGACGTGCACAGCGTCGTGGTGTACGAGCCGGTCGGCGTCTGCGCCCTCATCACCCCCTGGAACTACCCACTGCTCCAGGCCAGTTGGAAGATCGCCCCGGCCCTCGCCGCCGGCAACACCTTCGTCGTCAAGCCCAGCGAGCTGACCCCGCTGTCCACCATCCACCTGATCCGGTTGCTGACCGAGGCGGGCCTGCCCCCCGGCGTGGCCAACCTCGTCACCGGGGCCGGCGCGCCCGTCGGCGCCCGGCTGGCCGAGCACCCGGACGTGGACCTGGTCTCCTTCACCGGCGGCGTGGTCTCCGGCACCGCCGTGGCCGCCGCCGCCGCGCCGACCGTCAAGAAGGTCGCCCTGGAGCTGGGCGGCAAGAACCCCAACGTCGTCTTCGCCGACGCCTGCGCGACCGACGAGGGCTTCGACACCGCCGTGGACCAGGCGCTCAACGCCGCCTTCATCCACAGCGGCCAGGTCTGCTCGGCCGGCAGCCGACTGATCATCGAGGAGTCGGTGCGCGAACGGTTCGTCGCCGAGCTGGCCGCCCGCGCCGACCGCATCCGCCTGGGCCGGGGCACCGAGCCCGGCGTCGAGTGCGGGGCACTGGTCTCCGCCCGGCAGTTGGAGCGCACCGAGGAGTACGTGGCCTCCGCGCTGGCCGAGGGCGCGGTGCTGCGCTGCGGCGGCGAACGCCCGAAGCCCGACGCGCTGATCCCCGAGAGCGGCTGGTTCCACCGCCCCACCGTGCTGGACCGGTGCCGACGGGACATGCGGGTCATCCGGGAGGAGCTGTTCGCCCCGATCCTCACCGTGGAGACCTTCCGCACCGAGCGGGAGGCCGTGGAGCTCGCCAACGACACCGAGTACGGGCTGGCCGGCGCCGTCTTCTCCGCCGACACCGCCCGCGCCCGCCGGGTGGCCGGCCGGATGCGGCACGGCACCGTGTGGATCAACGACTACCACCCCTACCTGCCGCAGGCCGAGTGGGGCGGTTTCGGGCGTTCCGGCATCGGCCGCGAGCTGGGCCCCTCGGGCCTCGCCGAGTACCGCGAGACCAAGCACGTCTACGAGAACCTGCGCCCGGCCCCGGTGCGCTGGTTCGCCGGCTGAGCGGCCCCGGCGACGGGGCGGGCCGGCGGAAAACCCCGCCCCGGAGCGAGCCGTTTCACCATTCGCCCATTTCACCCGCATACCCCGACTTTCCGGAAAGGGCTTCGCGAAACCCGATGAGCACCACCCCACCGCAGGACCCCACC